>NZ_JBEYSL010000323.1:0-7918 GCF_040642735.1 Micromonospora sp. NPDC047753
GGCCGAAGGTGCAGGCGTACCTGGACGGTGGTCCGGAGCCGACCTTCAACTACCACCGGTTCTGGGCACAGGCTGACGTCGCCATGGTCCTCGCCTCCGGGTGCGGTCACGGGCTCCCTTGTGGGGGAGCCCGGCCGGTGCGGTTGGCGCCGTCGTAGAGCTGTCCGGGGCGAAGCGGGGGGAGGTGCTGCGCACGGGAGAGGTACGGACGGCGTGACCGCGCTCCGCGCGGTCGTCCGCGTGCTCAGCTCGGCAGGCGGCCCCGCGTGGAGACGAAGTGGTAGGACATGACGGCGAATCCGGGGTCACGGAGCAGCCGTCGGAAGGCGTTCAGTTGCTGGGGCGACAGCCCGGCAGCCAGCAGGTCCGGTTCCAACTGGCGGGAGTTGGTCTCGTAGAGCGATGTTCCAGTCGACCCGCCGGCCCAGCTCTGCGAGTGGGTGATGGTGTCCAGGTCGGTCAGACCGGCGAGGGCCATCTCGGTGTGGACGTCCTGCGCCCATCCCAGATCGGCGCCGTGGTCCTCCAGGACACCCATCATGGCGTCCATGACCTGCGCGAAGAGCTTCGCGGCGTCGTCGCT
Source organism: Micromonospora sp. NPDC047753 (assembly GCF_040642735.1). Classification (NCBI taxonomy): domain Bacteria; kingdom Bacillati; phylum Actinomycetota; class Actinomycetes; order Micromonosporales; family Micromonosporaceae; genus Micromonospora; species Micromonospora sp. NPDC047753. The sequence continues at coordinate 584 of NZ_JBEYSL010000323.1, forward strand.
GGGCGCGGTCAACACCCGCTGCGGCGCGGTGCAGTCGAACTCCTCGACCACCAGCCACCCGCCGGGCGCCAGCGCGCCGGTGAGGGTACGCAGGACCCGTCGTCGATCGGGAAGGTGCAGCAGCACCAGCCGGGCGTGGATCAGGTCGAACGCGTCTCCGGGTGGCGCTTCGGTGCGCACGTCGTGCTGGCGTACGTGCAGGTTGCCCTCGGCCACCAGGTGTGTGGGGTCGATGTCGGTGGCCAGCACGTGCCCGTCGTCGCCGACCGCGCGGGCCATCCGCCGGGCCATCGAGCCGCCACCGGCCCCGACCTCCCAGCAGGTCGCGCCGGGCTCCAGCACCGGGCGGGCCAGCCGACGCGTCGTGATCGGATCCAGGAAGGACTCCAGCGCGTGCATCTGGGGAACGGCGTCCGGCGCGCCGTTGTCGAAGGTGTACGTGTCATCGCTCGTAGCGGTTGTCATCGGTGTCTACCTCTCCGTAAAGGGTCGGGTGACTCGAGAAGGGTCGGGTGACTACGGGGTGTCGGCCCAGAGCCGAGGGGTCGCCCTGTTGGCCGGGGGCGGCGCGACGGCGGCGACGCTCAACATCGCCGCCAGTGGGGCCGGATCGCGGCGGGCCTCCGCGGTCGGCCGGTCGTAGACCACCCGGCCGTACTCCAGCACCGCCACCCGGTCCGCGAGCTCGATGGCGTACTGGAGTTGCTGCTCCACGAGCAGCACTGTCAGGCCGTCGGCGGCGAGACCGTTGACGAGTTCGCGGACCCGCGCCGCCAGATCGGGCGAGAGCCCCTCACATGGTTCGTCGAGCAGCAGCACCCGGGGTTGGCCGAGCAGCGCACGAGCTATCGCCAGCATCTGCTGCTCGCCACCGGAGAGTTCGCAGCCGCGGTGCCGCAGCCGCACCGCCAGCCTCGGCAGCAACTCCAGGGTGCGGGCGACCGTCCAGCCTTCGCCGCCGGAGGTGGGGGCCCGCCACGGCGCGGCCGCCAGGTGCAGGTGCTCGGCCACTGTCAGCCGGGAGAAGACCCGTCGGCCCTGCGGGACGAGACCGACGCCGGACTGGGCGATGCGATGCGGTTGTCGGCCGGCGACATGCACACCGCCGATCTCGACGCGACCGCTGTACGCCCGCACCAGCCCGGCGATGGTGTGCACGAGCGTGCTCTTGCCCGCCCCGTTGCGGCCCACCACGGCCTGGATGCTGCCTGGGCGTACCCGCAGGCTGACCTCGTGCAGGACGATTCCCCCGCCGTAGCCGGCGCAGAGACGATCCACAGTGAGCATCAGGCCACCCCGTCGGCGTAGGCCTGCCGCACCAGCGGCGAGGTACGGATCTCGTCCGGTGTGCCGGCGGCCAACGTCCGACCGTCGCGCAACACCGTGACCGTGTCGGAGAGGGCGTACACCAGGTCCAGTCGGTGTTCGACCAGCAACACGGCGACCGCCCTGGGCAGTGCCTGGAGCACCTCGACCAGCCGGCCGACCTCGACGGCGGACAGCCCGGCCGCCGGTTCGTCGAGGAGCAGCAGGCGGGGGCGGCCGGCCATCGCCATCGCGATCTCCAACTGGCGTCGTTGCCCGTGGGCGAGGTGCCCGGCCGGCACCGCCGCGACGGCACTGAGCCCCATCTGGTCCAGCAGCGGACCGGCCAGGCGCTGTGCGGCGCGTCGGCGGCCGCCGGGCCACCACCGGCCGCCCGGGATGATCCGTGGCAGCGCGGCCACCACGACGTTCTCCGTCGCGGTGAGCGTCGGGAAGACCGCGGGTCGTTGGTGGATGCGGTTGATGCCCCGCCGGGCCCGGGCCGCCGGGCCGAGTCGACCGACGTCCCGTCCGTCGAACCGCACCGTGCCGCGTTGCGGCCGGGTGGACCCGCCGAGGACGTTGAGCAGGGTCGTCTTGCCGGCCCCGTTCGGGCCGATCAACGCGTGCCGCTGGCCGTCGTGGATGCACAGGTCCACGCCGTCGAGTGCGGCGAGCGAGCCGTACCGCACGCTGATTTTCTGGGCTTCCAACAGGCCGGTCATCGGTGCAGCTCCGCAACCTCGGCCTGGTCATGGGCGGCCGGCTGGTCCGGCTGTGGCGTCCCGGCGCCCGGTGGGCGCAGCCGACCCCGGGCCCGGTTGACACCGGTGGGCAGCAGGTAGACCGTCGCCACGAACAGCGCGCCCAGCACCAGTGGCGCATGGCCGGGCAGCACCCCGAACAGCCAGTCCCGGACGGCGATGACCAACGCCGCACCCACCAGGGCGCCACCCACCGAGGCGGTACCACCGATGACGACACCGAGCAGCAGCAGCGCGGACGTGTCGAAGCCGAAGTCGGCGGGGGAGATGTACTGCTGGGCGACGACCAGGAGCGAGCCGGCGGCGCCGGCGATGGCTCCGGCGGCGATGTGCGCGCCGGACAGGTGCAACGCCACCCAGTGACCGCTGGCCCGCAACCGCGTCTCGTCGTCGCGGCCGGCACGCAGCACCAACCCCGCCCGGGTACGCAGCAGCACCAGCACCGCGCCGACCAGCGTGGCCACGACGACCAGGGCGTACAGGTAACGGGCCTGGTCGTTGGCCAGGGCCGGGAGCCCCCAGAACGGGCGGACCGCGGGGATGCCGGCCAGCCCGTCCGTGCCACCGGTCACCGACCGCCACCGCCCCAGGACGATGACGACGAGTTCACCGATGGCCAGGGTGATCATCAGGACGATCACCCCTCGGGCGTGTACGACGAGCGGCACGGTGAGCGCGGCCAGCAGCGCCCCGGCGGCCGCCGCGACGACGAGCTGCACGACGCCGACATCGGAGACCCGGCTGCCGACCACGGCGCAGGCGTATGCGCCGGCCGCGTACGGCGCGGTCTGGCCGAGGGTCGGCATGCCGGCGACGCCGGTGAGCAGGGCCACGCTCACCCCGACCAGGGCCAGCGCCAGCGTCCGGGCGAGGATCGCCGTGGTGTAGTCGTCGACGACCCAGGGCGCCACGACCAGGCCGACCAGGACGAGCGCCGCGATGCCGCGTCGAACTCGCCGGATCACCTCGCCCCTCATGCCGCCCTCCACCTGCCGGCCAGGCCACGCGCCCGCACGGCCAGCACGGCCGCCATGGCGGCGAACAGCAGAAACGGTGCGGCGGACGGCAGCAGCGCCACGCCCAACGTCTGGATCTCGCCGATCGCGAGCGCGGCCAGCAGGGTGCCCGCCATCGACCCGAGACCACCGAGGACGACCACCACCAGGGAGAGCAGCAGCACCGTGTCGGCGGTGCCAGTGCCGGGGCCGATGATGGGCGCGCCCAGCACTCCGGCCGCGCCGGCCAGCGCGCCGGCGGCGGCGAGCACACCGGCCCGGATTCGTGCCGGACTCACGCCCAGACAGGCCACCATCTCCGGGTCGTCGACCGCCGCCCGGACCAGCATCCCGGCCCTGGTACGTCGCACCACCAGGTAGAGGGCGACGGCGAGCACCGCCGCGACGACGATGAAGACCAAGCGGTACGCGGCGTAGCGGTGACCGGCGACCATCACCGACCCCTCCAGGGCTGCGGGCACCTGGACCTGCGGGTTGTCGGGGCCGAAGCCGGCGACGAGCAGGCTGCCGCCGGCCAGCGCCACCCCGAACGTCAGCAGCGCCTGACTCAGGTGATTGCCGGTGGCGACCGGTGTGAGCAGGCCGGCCAGGAGCACCCCCGTCGCGGCGGCGGCCAGCACACCGACAGTCAGCGCCAACGCCAGGCTCACCCAGCCGCCGTCGAGCAGTGCCGCGGCGGTGTACCCGCCGATCGCGTAGAGCAGGCCGTGCGCCAGGTTGAGGATGTTGGCGACGCCGAAACAGAAGACCAGGCCCGAGGCGGCGACGAACACGAGCAGCCCGTAGGCGACTCCGTCCAACGCCGGGATCAGGTACGGGTCGATCCGGTTGGTGCCGGCCGCCACCACTATCACCGGCCGACGGTCGCGAGGTCGCCCACGACGGTGTTGGACAGCGCCCGGCCGTCCTGGCGGACCTGCCGCAGGTACCACTTCTGCACGGGAGAGTGCGTGGTGGTGGAGAACTGCCAGGTGCCACGCGGGCTGGCGATCTGGCCGAGTTGGCCGATGGCCGTGTTGATGGCCTCGGGGGTCGGGTCGTTCCCGGCCGCGCCGATCGCCCGGTCGAGCACCGCCGCCGCGTCGTACGAGGCCAGCGCGTAGGTCGTCGGCGAACCGTCGTGCTTCGCCTTCCACGCGGCCACGAAGGCACGGTTCTCCGCGTTGTCGAGGTCGGGCGAGTAGTTGAGCACCGAGTAGATGTCCCGGGCGGCCTCGCCCTGCGCGTTGAGCACACCGCCCTCGGTGAGGAACCCGGCCGCGTACAACGGAATGTCCTTGATCTCGGACTGGGCGTACTGCTTCACGAAGTCGACGGCGGCGCTGCCGGCGTAGAAGGTGTAGACGGCCGCCGCGCCGGAGGCCTTGATGCGGGCGAAGTACGGCAGGAAGTTGGTGGTGGCCGGGAACGGAGTGAAGGTCGTCTTGCCGTCGGCGTTCGCGAGCTTCCCGCCGATCTTGCCGAAGGCGTCGGTGAAGCCGCGCAGCTCGTCCCAACCGCCCTGGTAGTCCGGGCCGATGGCGTACACGGAGCCCTTGATGTTGTCGCGGACATGCTGGGCGATCGCCGCCCCGGGCTCGTCGGAGAGGTACGAGGTGTGCCAGACCCGGGAGACGTCCTTGAGCTCCGGCCGGCCGTTGGAGCCGACCAGTGGCACCTTCGTCTCGTTGAGCAGAGGGGTGACGCCGGCGACCGAGCCGCCACCGACGATGCCGGTGAGCGCGGACACCCGGTCCTGCTTGAGTAGCTTGGTCGCGGCCGGGACGGCGGTCTGCGCGCCGTTGCCCTCGTCCGCGACGACGAGGTCGACCTGCCGGCCGCCCAACTTGCCGTCGTGGGTGTCCAGGTAGAGCTGGAAGCCGTCGCGGATCTCCGTGCCAACAGCCTGGTACGTCCCGGACAGCGACGCGAGCAGGCCGATCTTTATCGAGCCGCCGGCGCTCGTGCCCGGAGCGTCGTCGCCGCAGGCGGTGCTGGTGGTCAGCACGGCGGCGAGCAGCGCGGCGGTGAGGGCACGGCTGCGCCAAGGCGTGGTGAGAGGCATGTCTAACTCCAGGGGAAGGGAAGGGTCTCCGGCGTGGGGGCGCCGGGGTGGTCAGCGGCTGCGGGCGAGCGCCGCCCGGGCAGCGGGGGTCAGCGCGTCCCCGATGCGGTTGGCCAGCTCGGTCATCTCGTAGGAGACCTTGCCCACGTCACACTCGGGCGCGGCGAGCACCAGCAGCGAGGCGCCGTCGTTGAAGGCCATGGAGAACATGAACCCGCCCTCGAGCTGGGTGACGTTCGAGATCACCGCGCCGGCGTCGAAGAAGGCCGCCGCCCCCCGCAGCAGGCTGACCAGCCCGCTACCCGTGGCGGCCAACTGGTCGGCCCGGTCCGGTGGCAGGTCGCGGGTGGCGGCCACCATCAGGCCGTCGCTGGAAATGGCGATCGCGTGGCTGACCTCGGTCGCGCGCGCCGCGAAATTGTCCAGCAGCCAGCCGAGATCCTGTTGGTCGGTCACGTGCTCTCCTGTCGCGTCATTTGTTACCGAGGTTGATCGGGGTACGCCGTCGGTTGGCCACGCCCCGTGCGTACGCGGCCATCGCCGTGGCCACCTGCGCCGGGTCGCGGTACTCGGACCGTTGCTGCTGCTGGGGCACTGTCACACCGCCGGGCACGAGGTGCCGTTGCGGCTGGCGTTTGGGCAGGCCGGAGTTGGTTGTCGTGGCGACCTCGGGGGTGTGGGCCTGGGCGGCGGTACGCCAGGCGTCGTCGGCGGGGCTGGACCACTGCTGGCCGTTCTGGCCGTTCTGGCCGTCGACGACGTCGTTCTGGAACCAGTGGTTGACCTGTTCGAAGATGAGCAGCTCCTCGGTGGGCGCGTCACCCCGGTCCGGCGGTGGGGGAGCCGGTCGGAAGACCGGCGCGGCCGGCAGGGTCCGTTCGGTCGGCGGGCGGCCGGCGGTGGGCTCGGGGCGGGGCTGGTACGGCGGCGGCGGGCTGGGCGTGCGAGCTGCCCGCCGCGACAGCCGGCCGGGTGCGAGCAGGTACTCCTCCGGTGGCAGCGACCGGATGATCGCCGCGGGCAGTGTCGCCTCGGCGAGGATGCCGCGTCGGGGGCCGCGTCGCAGTTGGACGGTGACGCCCAGCCGCGCCGCGAGCTGGCCCACGACGACCAGCCCCATCGCCCGTACGGCGGCCACGTCGATGGCCGGCGGGTGCGCCAGCAGCTCGTTGAGTTGCTGCATCCGCTGCGTGGACAGCCCCACGCCCTCGTCGCTGATCTGGACGATGACGCGGTCTCCCAGACTTCGGCCGCTCACCCAGGTCTCGCTGCCCGGCGGCGAGTACGTCGTGGCGTTGTCCATGAGTTCGGCGAGCAGGTGCACGACCTCGTCGACGGTCTTGGCAGCCACCGCGACGTCCCCGTCGATCATGCCGAGTCGGACCCGTGCGTAGTGCTCGATCTGGGACAGCGCTGCCTGGAGCACCTGCTGCAGCGGAACGTCGCGCTGGCGTACGCGCCCCACGCCGACACCGCCGAGCACCAGCAGACTGGCGTTGATCCGGCCCATCCGGGTCGCCAGGTTGTCCAGTGTGTACAGCTGGTCGAGCCGGTCGGGGTCGGTTTCGTCGCGCTCGACCAGGTCGACCTGGGCCAGGACGGCGTCGACCAGTCGCTGTTCGCGGCGGCTCAGGTGGATGAAGATGTCGGCGGTGTTGGCGCGCATGACGGCCTGTTCGGCGGCGGTCCGCACGGCGGCCTGGTGCACGGCGCTGAACGCCTGCCCCAGTTCGCCGATCTCGTCGTCGCTGGACGGTTCGAGGGCGGCACTGGACTGCTGGTGGGCCAGCTTGTGTGGGTCGACGGCGGCGCTGCCGGGCTGTTGGAGCTGGGCCACCACGGCGGGGAGCTGCTCGAAGGCAACGGCGTTGGCCGCGTCCCGCAGCCGGCGCAGCCGTCGGGTGATCTGCCGTGCGACGGCCCAGGTCACCAACGCGGTCAGGATCAGGGCCAGGAGGACACTGGCCGCCTCTGCGACGGCGCGGCGGCGCTGGTCGGCGTGCGCGGCCCGAACATCGTCGCGGACCGCGTTGTCGACCCGGGCGCGCAGGTCGGCCAGCCGGGCGGCGCGCGTCTGGGTGGTGGACACCCAGTCGTCGGTTTCCAGTTTCACCCGGCCGAGCCGGTCTCTCTGGCAGTGCTGGACGCGCTGCCCGAGCCGGGCATGCTCGGCGGCACCGTGGCCCGGGGCCGCGAGGTGTCGGTC
>NZ_JBEYSL010000324.1:0-7916 GCF_040642735.1 Micromonospora sp. NPDC047753
CGCCGAGGGACGCGAGGCGGTGCTGGTGTCGCACCAGCTCCCGATCTGGACGTTGCGCCGTCACGTAGAGCGCAAGCGGCTCTGGCACGACCCGCCCAGGTGGCCGTGATGACCCAGGAGTGGTGGAAGTTTCCGTTCACCGCTGGGCAGAACATCCGCGTCGGGCGGCACGACCGCGCCCCGGACCTCCCCGGCCCCACCGTGCAGGAGGCGGCCAGCGCGGCCGCCGCGCACGACATGATCGTCGGCCTGCCGCACGGCTACGACACGTTGCTCGACCGGGAGTTCAAAGACGGCCACGAACTGTCCGGCGGGCAGTGGCAGCGGCTCGTCGCGGCTCGCGGCCTCTACCGGGACGCCGCCCTGCTGATCTGCGACGAACCCTCGGCCGCCCTGGACGCGCGTGCGGAACATGCCCTGTTCCAGCACCTGCGCCGTCGCCCCGACCGGGCGGTCGTGCTGATCACCCACCGGCTGGCGAACGTCCGGCACGCCGACCGGATCTTCGTGCTGGAACGGGGCCGCCTTGTCCAGCACGGCAGTCACGACGATCTCATGACCGCCGGTGGCCTCTACCGCGAGCTGTTCAACCTGCAGGCCAGCGGTTACCTGACCGGGGTCGACGGACGCCGCCCCGCCGACACCCGCTGACCGGACTGCGCGGAGCCCAGCCGTGCGGATCGGCCAGGCAGTCCCCGCGTCAGAGCACGCGGGCGACCCCGCAGTAGCCATCCACGACGGCCGCGGGCCTGCTGTCAGTCCGCCAGTGCCCCAGCGGCACGACACCCGGCTCGACGAGGTCGAGGCCGTCGAAGAACGCCGTGAAGTCCGCGACCGCACGCAGGTGGTACGGCAGAGCACCGCTTTCGTTGTACTGCCGATGCGACTCGATGACCCGCTCGCTGGTAGCCGTACCGTCGGACATGGCCAGAAAGCTGCCCGATGGTAGGGACGAGACCAGAGCGTTGACGATGGCCTGCGCCTCGGCCGGCTTCTCGACGTGGCCCATGACGCCCAGCATCATCAGTGCGATCGGTTCATTGAAGTCGAGTGTGTCGCGAGCGTCCTGGACGATCTTCTCCGGGTCGCGCAGATCGGCGTCGACATACTGGGTGGCACCCTCCTGGCTGCTGGTCAGCAACACCCGGGCGTGCGCGAGAACCATCGGGTCGTTGTCGACGTAGACGACGCGCGCCCGCGACGTGATCCGTTGGGCGACCTCGTGGGTGTTGTCGGCGGTGGGCAGGCCCGTACCGACGTCGAGGAACTGGCCTATCCCCGCCTCTGCGGCGAGATAGGTCACCGCTCGTTTGAGAAACGCGCGCGAATACCGTGCCGCCTCGACGATTTCCGGAAAGACCGCCCGTACCTGTTCACCGACCTCGCGATCCGGGGCGAAGTTGTCCTTACCGCCGAGCCAGTAGTTCCACACCCGTGCCGAGTGCGGCGCTGTCGTGTCCAGCTTGGCGGCCGAACCTCCCACCGGCTGCTCAGCTCGATCCTGCGACATGCTCGTCTCCCCTCACGGGCGTCGGGGCCGTAGCCTAGCGGCGCGGCGGCGCCCGCATGGTCCTGCGGATCGACGAAGCCCTTGTCCCTGGCCGAGCGCGGGGGTCAGGAGGTGACTGTCAGGAACTCGGCCAGGATCCGCGTGTGGGTGGAGAACGCCAGCTCGACCGGGTCGGTGAGCACCAGCCACTCGGTCGCCTCCTCGGTCGGCGCCGACGGTGGCAGGTCCTCGGCCGCCCGCTCGGGCAGCACTCCGAAGACCATCATCGTGCCGCCCGTCGGTGAGCCGTGCACCGCGAACAGTCGGGCGTCCCGGGCCGCCGCGATCAGGCCGGTCTCCTCCCGCAGTTCCCGCACGAGCGCGTCGGACCACTCCTCGCCGTACTCGATGAAGCCACCGGGCAGCGCGAGCAGGCCGCGGGCGGGTTCGATGTCCCGGCGGACCACCACCACTCCCAGGCCCTCGGCGGTGCGGACCGGCAGCACCGCGACCGCCACCGGCAGCGGGTTGCGCCAGACGGTCTCGCCGCAGACCGCGCAGACTCGCGGCCAACCGCCGGCCGGCGGGTAGGCGGCGCCGCAGTAGGAGCAGTGCGAGTACGGCGTGCCGGTCATGCCGCAGCACGTTACTCCGATCCCTGCTCAGGCTGCCGCGCCGCCTCGCCGCGCGGTCAGGCTGCCGGGTCGCCCGTGTAGAAGGCGGTGGTGCGTTCGGCGGCGGCCTTCGCCTCGTCGGCGTCGGTGCCGGCGGCGATGCTCGCTTCGCACCACAGTTGACTGCTCAGCTCCATGGCCCGTCGTCCCTCGGCGGAGGCGGTCCACTCGGCGCCCTGTTCCGGCGTGATCCCGCTGCCGTCGGAGGCCAGGTGCGAGGCGAGGCCGAGCAGCCCGAGGTCCCACCCGACACCGACCGCGCCCGGCCCGAACTGGGCCCACCGGTCCTGGTCGACGTGCGCGATGTGGTCCAGGTCGAGGCGGGCCCGCTCGTCGCCGACCGCTGTGACCCGCACCTCGATCCAGCTCACCTCGCCGCCCATCTCCCAGGTGGCGGTGAAGCGGTGCGGCGGCTCGCAGCTTTCGACGGTGCCGTGGGCGTTGCCCTGGAGCTGGTACGTGCCGCCCAGCCGCAGGTCGCCGGAGATCGGCAGGAACCAGCGCGGGATGCGCTCGGCGCTGGTGCAGGCGTCCCACAGATCCTCGGCCGTCGCCTGGTAGGTCTGGCTGATCGTGGTGACCCGCGCCTCACCGGCTTCCAGGGTGCGGCTGCCGACCTTGCGCTGGACGGCGTTGATCTGCTCGGTGGCGTCGAACATCAGGTGTTCCTCTCGTCGGGTAGGTCGGCGGGGCCGCGCAGCCGACGCTCGCGTCGGCCCCGGGCCAGCTCGGTGGCGAGTGCCGCCAGGGGTGGGGTCCAGAACCGGCGGAAGTGCTCCAGCCAGCCGTCGACCTCGCGCAGTGGGCGTGGGTCGACCGCGTAGAGCCGCCGGGTGCCCTCCGGCCGCACGGTGGCGAAGCCGTTGTCGCGTAACACCTTGAGGTGCTGGGACACGGCGGGCTGGGAGATGCCGAACTCCTCGCGGATGACAGTGCTGACCGCGCCGGCGGTCTGCTCGCCGGCGGCGAGCAGTTCCAGGATGCGGCGCCGGACCGGATCGCCCAGCACGTCGAAGGCGTGCACGACGACAGTTGTATCACTGACGGCTTATTTAAGCCAACTCTGATACTCCGATGAGCTTGTCCAGCCGGATCGGCAGCTCCCGGATCCGTACGCCGGTCGCATGGTGCACCGCGTTGCCGACCGCCGCCGCGGCGCCGACGATGCCGATCTCGCCGATGCCCTTCACCCCGGCCGGGTTCAGCTCGTCGTCCCGCTCGTCCAGCCAGTAAGCCTCGATCGACTCGACGTCGGCGCAGCCGGTGATGTGGTAGGTGGCCAGGTCGTGGTTGACCCAGTCGCCGTAGCGCTCGTCGAGCAGGCCCTCCTCGTGCAGCGCCATCGACAGCCCCATCGTCATGCCGCCGATGAGCTGACTGCGGGCCGTCGTCGGGTTCACCACCCGCCCCGCCGCGAACACCCCGAGCATCCGGTTCAGCCGTACCTCGCCGGTGTCCACGTCGACCCGCACCTCGACGAACTGCGCCCCGTAGGCGTACCGGGGGAGCGCGGGCTGCTCACCCACCTCCTCGGTGGTGTCCGCCTCGGCGGTCACCTCGTCGGTCGGCGGCCCGCCGTCGCGCAGCTTCTCGCGCAGCGCCTGGGCCGCGCGTATCACCGCCCAGCTCCAGCTGGCGGTCCCCATCGAGCCGCCGGCCAGCGGTGCCGTCGGCAGCGCGGTGTCCCCGATGCGGATCTCCACCCGTTCCGGCGGCACTGCGAGGGCGTCGGCGGCCACCTGCCAGATCGCCGTCCGGGCGCCGGTGCCGATGTCGGTGGCGTTGATCTGGACCAGGAAGCTCCCGTCGGGCCGAGCGGTGGCCGTCGCCGAGGAAGGCCGGGCCCGGGCCGGGTAGCTCGATCCGGCCACCCCCGTCCCGATCAGCCACCGTCCCTCGCGCCGGGACCGGGGCGACGGATCACGGCCGGCCCAGCCGAACCGCTCTGCGCCCTCGCGCAGGCAGGCCACCAGGTTGCGACTGGTGAACGGGCGTCCCAGGTCGGGGTCGACAGCGGTGTCGTTGCGGATCCGCAGCTCCACCGGGTCGATGCCGACGGCGATGGCCAACTCGTCCACCGCGGACTCCAGGGCGTACGCGCCGGGGCACTCGCCCGGGGCGCGCATCCAGAACGGAGTGGGCACGTCGAGGCGGACCAGCCGGTGCGTGGTGCGGCGGTGCGGTGCGGCGTACATGCTGCGGGTGTAGACGGCGGTCTGCTCGGCGAACTCCCTGATCGTGGAGGTCTGGCTGATCGCGTCGTGGCAGATCGCGGTGAGCCGGCCGTCGGTGTCGGCGGCGAGGCGGACCCGCTGGATGGTGGGGGTGCGGTAGCCGAGCGGCCCGAACAGTTGCTGGCGGGTCAACGCCAGCTTGACCGGGCGGTCCACGTGCCGGGCGGCGAGGGCGGCCAGCACCACCGACGCCTTGGCGTACCCCTTGCTGCCGAAGCCGCCGCCGACGTGCTCGGCGACGACGCGGATCGACTCCGGCGGCAGCTCGAACAGCTCGGCGAGGGTGGCGCGTACCGGCGTCGCGCCCTGGGTGGAGTCGTGCACCAGGAGCCGCCCGTCGTGCCACTGCGCGATGGTGGCGTGCGGTTCCATCGGGTTGTTGTGGTACGCCGGCGTGCGGTAGGTGACGTCCACCCGCACCGGGGCGGCCGCGTACCCGGCGTCGAAGTCGCCCTCGGCGGTGTCCGTCGGATAGCTGGGGTTCACCTGGTCCGGCTTGTACAGGCCGGGATGGTCGTCGGTGAGCACTGTGCTGTGCGGGCCGGTGTCGTAGTCGATGCGGACCAGTCGGGCGCCCTCGCGGGCCGCCTCCAGGCTGGTGGCCACCACCACGGCGACGTACTGCCCCCGGTAGTGCACAGTCGGCTCCTGCAACAGCCGCAGCTCCGGCTGTGGGCCGGGCGCCATCCGGGGCGCGTTGCCGTGGTGCACCACTGCCAGCACGCCGGGCGAGGCCAACGCCGCCGTCGTGTCGATCCGGGTGATCCGGCCCCGCACCACTGTGGACGGGACCGCCCAGCCGTAGGTGACCCCGTCCACCGGGTACTCCACCGCGTAGCGGGCCGCGCCGGTGACCTTCGCCGGGCCCTCCAGCCGGGGGTACGCCCGGCCGACCGCCCCGGTGCTCACGACGACGCCAGTTCGGTGAGCGCCCGCACGGTGATGGCCCGGGTCAGCGGCAGCTTGAAGCCGTTGTGCCGTAGCGGGCGCGCCTCGGCCAGCTCCGCGTCGGCGGCCCGCGCCGCCAACTCGGGGCTGAACGGACGTCCGCGCAGCTCCTCTTCGGCCCGGTACGCCCGCCAGGGCCGGTGCGCCACCGCCCCGTACGCCAGCCGCACGTCGCGGACCACGTCACCGTCGAGGTCCAGCACCGCGGCCACCGAGCCGGCGGCGAAGGCGAACGAGGCCCGGTCGCGCACCTTGAGGTACGTCGAGCGGCGCGCGGCCGGTAGTGGCGGCAGCCGCACGGCGGTGATCAGCGCGCCCCGGGCCACTGTGGTCTCTCGTTCCGGGTGGCTGCCGGGGGAGCGGTAGAAGTCGGCGATCGGGATGTCACGGGGGCCGTCGGCCTCGTGCACCTCCACCACCGTGTCGAGGGCGGCCAATGCGACGGCCAGGTCGGACGGGTGGGTGGCCACGCACTGCTCCGACCAGTCCAGCACCGCCAGGTCGCGGTTCTGGCCGTGCAGAGCGGCGCAACCGCTGCCCGGCTCCCGTTTGTTGCACGCCTTGCCGGTGTCCTGGAAGTAGACGCAGCGGGTGCGCTGCAACAGGTTGCCGCCGGTGGTGGCCATGTTGCGCAGCTGTCCCGAGGCGGCGGCGAGCAGGGCGCGGGCCAGCACCGGGTAGTCGCGGCGTACCGCCGGGTGGGCCGCGAGGTCGCTGTTGCGGACCGTCGCGCCGATCCGCAGCCCACCGTCGGGCAGCTCCTCGACGGTGTCGAGGGGAAGCCGGGTCACGTCCACCAGCACGTCGGGGCGCTGCACCCCGAGCTTCATGAGGTCCACCAGGTTGGTTCCGCCGCCCAGGTAGGCGGCCTGTGGTTCGGCCGCCAGCACGGCGACCGCCTCGGCCACGTCGGCGGGCCGGTGGTAGCGGAACGCCTTCACGAGGACGCCGCGGTCTCGCGTACGGCCGCCACGATGTGCGGGTACGCGGCGCACCGGCACAGGTTGCCGGCCATCCGCTCGCGGATCTCCGCGTCGGTCAGCTCGGCGGGCGTGTTCAGGTCGCCGGTGACCGCGCTGGGCCAACCCCGGGAGACCTCGTCGAGCATGCCCCGGGCGGAGCAGAGCTGCCCGGGAGTGCAGTAGCCGCATTGGAAGGCGTCGTGCGCGACGAAGGCGGCCTGCAACGGGGACAGTTCGTCCGGTCCGGCCAGCCCTTCGACTGTCACCACCGACCGGCCGTTTACGGTCACCGCGAAGACCAGGCAGCTCTTCACCCGGCGGCCGTCGAGCAGCACCGTGCAGGAGCCGCACTGGCCGTGGTCGCAGCCCTTCTTCGCCCCGGTCAGGTCGAGGTGCTCGCGCAGCGTGTCAAGCAGTGTGGTGCGGTTGTCCAGGGTCACCTCACGGGACGCGCCGTTGACCTCGACCGTCACCCGGGACGAGTGGCGCTCGTCGATCGTCGTCGCGTTCTCCGGTCCGCCCTGCACCGGCCCAGACTAGCTTTGTCGGTATATCTCGGGGCGAATAACGCAAAGCCCTTCGTACGGGAGGTGACGACGGTGACCGCCGGACTGCTCCTCGCCGCCGGCGCCGGGCGGCGCTACGGCCGGCCGAAGGCGCTGGTCGAGCTGGACGGCGAGCCGCTGGTGCGGCGCGCGATCCGGCTGCTCGGCGATGGCGGCTGCGCACCCGTGCACGTGGTGCTCGGTGCGGGCGCCGATCAGGTGCCCGACCTGCCCGGCGCGGTGCCGGTCCGGCACGATCGCTGGGCGGACGGGCTGGGCTCGTCGCTGCTGCGAGGCCTGGCCTCGCTGCCGGCCGACGTGCCGGCCGCCGTCGTGGTCCTCGTCGACCAGCCACTGCTCAGCCCGGTCGCGGTGCGCCGGGTGCGCGCGGCGTACGACGGCGGCGCCCTCGTCGCGGTCGCCACCTACGCCGGCCGACCCGGGCACCCGATCCTGCTGGGCCGGGAGACCTGGCCGCTGTTGAGCGGGTACGCCGTCGGCGACCGGGGCGCGCGCGACCTGCTGCGCGATCGGCCGGACCTGGTGGCGGAGGTGCCCTGTGACGACGTCGGGTCCCCGGTCGACGTGGACACCCCGGCCGACCTGCGCCGACTCCGCCCGGTCAGCGACGGGTCAGCCAGCGGGGCAGACCCTCGCTGGTGATCGCGTGATAGGTGATCATGACGATGACGCCGATCAGGCCCAGCACCGGGCTGACGAACCAGCCGAGCAGACCGCTGAGCCCGTACAGGATCAGGCCGGTGACCGGTCGCAGCCGCTGCGTCCGCACGTACCCGGGGCTGACCCGACGTTGGAGCAGCGCCGGGTGGCGGTGCAGGTAGCCGAAGAACACCAGCCAGGGGGCTGACATCAGGGCCGCAGCCAGCGCGTACAGGGCGACAGCCGCCCGTTGGTCGTCGGTGTCGCCATGGGTGAACGCGGACGCCAGCACCGCGGTGGGGAAGGGGATCCCGGTGAAGGCGGCCGGACGGACGGTATCCGTGCTCGGCGCCGGGGACATCCTGCTGCACCCCGAACTGTGGGACCAGGCCCGGCGCGACGGT
>NZ_JBEYSL010000325.1:0-7901 GCF_040642735.1 Micromonospora sp. NPDC047753
GCCCGCGCGCCGCCGCTGCTCGCAGCTCGGCCTCGGCGGCCTCGACCTCGCCCAGCAGGCCGCCGGGCGCCTCGTCGGTGGCGCCGTCCGGGGCGGAGAAGTCGTTGCCATACATGAGGCTAAGTGTTACAGCTTGCGCCTTGTTGCACCAGGGGGTGTAACAGGAATCCGGCATCCCATCTGTGAGCGGATGAGCGCTTTGCGCTACCTGGGGACCGTTACGTCGCCGTGACCTAGGCCACGGAACAAAGATGAATCACTGCAAAAACCTCATACCGGCCCCATATCCCGCCTTTATCCCAGGTTGCCTAGTGTCGAACCCTGGCGGTCCGCCGGTCCGGACGTAGACTTCTGCCGGACAACCGATCGGCTGCCGACGTCGACATCTCCACAGAGGCCACCTCCCCCGGCCTCGGCGATCGCACCCGATTCGTCCCGACGACAAGCCGGTCCCCCCGGCCCTGACACCTGGAGTTCACCCACTCATGCGATCTCGCGTGACCCTGGTGCTCGCCATCACGGCGGTCGTGCTCGGCGGCGTCCTACTGGTCCCCACCGCGTACGCCCGGCTCGCCAGCGACGACAGCGGCGGAGGCGGTGGAGGCGGCACGTCGAGCGTGGCCGCGCCCGCGCCCACCCCACCACCGCCGCCCACCCTGGCCGCCGGCCCGGTGTCGGTGAGCTTCAAGGGTGAGTTCTTCTCGTGGGCCCTGCTGGACCGGAAGACGGGCAAGATCTCCGGGTCGCCGAACATGACCGCGACCAGCTCCACCGAATCGATGATCAAGGCTTGGATCGTCTCCGACTACCTGCGACAGCTCGGCGACAGGGAGCCGCCCGCAGCGATGAAGAAGATGGCCAGCCTCGCCATCATCGACAGCGATGACGGAGCGGCCAACAAGATCCACGCCGCTGCGGGTGGCTCCTACAAGCCCTCGTCGAGCAGCATTCCCGACGCGGTGATCCAGCGGGCGATCAAGATCTGCGGGCTGACCGACACCAAGCGCGGCAACGTCAAGCCGTACACCGGCTACTGGAGTTTCACCCGGATGTCCCCCCGCGACGCGGCTCGCGTCGGCGACTGCATCGCCGACGGCAAGGCTGCCGGCCCGAAGTGGACCAAGTGGGTGTTGGACCAGATGAGCAAGGTGAGGGGCACCACCGCTGCCAAGGACCAGAAACCCTCGTCCGGTGGTGGCCGCTGGGGGATCATCGACGGTCTACCCAAGTCGATCACCTCCCAGGGCCCGGTCAGCATCAAGAACGGCTGGACCCCCATCTACGGCGACGGCGACTGGCACGTCAACTGCCTCGCCGTCACCAGCAAGTGGAGCCTCGCGGTGATGCTGCGCTACCCGATCAGGACCGGTCTGGACTACGGCGCGAAGGTCTGCGCCAGTGTGGCCACCCAACTGGTCACCCCGCAGCCGGGCGCCGCGCTCAAGGTGCCGCAGCAGCCGGTCGGAAAGCTCTGATGGCCGGCAACCGTCGGGTCGACCGCCGCAACGGCGGCGAGGCCTCCCCGGTTCGGCTGATCGCCGTCGCGGTCATCCTCATCGGGCTGGTCCTGGTGTCGCTGCGACTGCTGCCCGGATCGCCGTTCGAGTCATCCGCCGCGGCCAAGTGGGGCGACGCGGGCTCCGGCACCAGCGACCGCCCCACCGGCTCCGGCACCGACCGCAGCGCCCGCCAGCCGTCCTCGCCGTCGCCGAAGCCCAGCCCGTCGCTGGAGCCGCTGCCGTTCGTGGCGAAGAACCTCGACCTGGACATCGAGGGCTGGTACTCCTGGAGCGTCCTCGACCGCCGAACCGGAAAGATCATCGGTTCGAAGAACATGGGCGAGACCAGCACGACCGCCTCGATGATCAAGGCCTGGATCGTCGCCGACTACCTGCGTCGCGCGGCCGACGCCGGCCAGACCCCGAGCGACGCGAAGCTCGCCGACGCGACGCGGATCATCCGGGACAGCGACAACACCCGGGCCGAACAGTTCTACAACCAGGTCGACCGGGAAGCATCGATCAAGCGGCTCATCTCCATGTGCAAGTTGACCGACAGCAGCGTCGCCCCCGACAAGGGTTGGAGCCGGACGGCGCTCTCCCCCCGGGACACCGCCCGGATGGGCAACTGCATCGTCACCGGCACGGCCGCCGGGCCGAAGTGGACCAAGTGGCTGCTCAACGAGATGAAGCTGGTTCGCGGAGCCGGCGACTTCGGTATCCGCAAGGCCTTCCCGGCCTCCGAGCAGAAGAAGATTGCCATCAAGAACGGGTGGATCGACCGGACCAAGGAGCAGGAGATGCACATCAACTGCCTGGCGATCGGTGACACCTGGACGATGGGCGTGATGGTCAAATACCCGATCAACATGGGCTACGACTACGGCATGAAGAACTGCGAGAAGATCACCGAGGCACTGCTCCGCCCCGGCACCTGAGCCGCTCGGCAGCTCGGCGCTCTGCCGGGCCGGGCTGGCAGCTCGGCGCTCTGCCGGCCCGGCTTGGCGGCGGTCAGCCGGCGAAGAACTCCGGGCCGCCGTCCGGCAGCGCCGGGGCCTCGCCGATGGCGGCGGCCCGACGGGCCCACTCGCGCAGCCCGGTGACCTGCCGCTCGCCGAGGGAAAAGTCGAGGGTCCGGAAGTACGTGGCCAGCGTCTCCGCGTCGAAGGTCTCCCAGCGGGCAGCGGCCTCGGCGACCTGGTCCAACTCGGCCAGGCAGAGATCCCGCGAGCGCAGGAAGGCCTCGTGCACCTCCTTCACCAGGCCCGGGTGGGCGGCGGCGAAGTCGCGGCGGACCGCCCAGACGGCGAAGACCATCGGCAGCCCGGTCCACTCCCGCCACGCCTGCCCGAGGTCGGTGACAGTGAGGCCCTTCTGCGGTGCCTCGTAGTACGCCCGCAGCGCCACGTCCCCGATCAGCACGGCCGCGTCGGCCTCCAGCAGCATCTGGGTCAGGTCCGGCGGGCAGCGGAAGTACTCGGGTCGCACGTTGTACTGCTCGGCGAGCAGCAGCTGAGCCGTCATCACCCCGGTCCGCGAGGTCGAGCCGAGCGCCACCCGGGCGCCGTCCAGCTCGGCGAGCGGCCGGGTGGAGACCATGTTGACCGAGAGCACCGGCCCGTCACTGCCCACCGCCAGGTCCGGCAGGAGCAGCAACTCGTCGGCGTGCTTCAGATACTCCAACAGCGTGATCGGGCCGATGTCGAGGTCGCCGGCGACCAGCGCCGCGCTCAACCGGTCAGGCGAGTCCTTCTGCAGGTCGACGTCGAGCAGGGCACCGGAGCGCATCAGACCCCAGTAGATCGGCAGGCAGTTCAGGAACTGGATGTGCCCGACCCGCGGGCGTGCGATGCGCTCAGCCATGGCCCGACCGTATCCCCGGCCGCCGGCTCCGGCTCGGCGGGCCGGCCCGGAGTGGCCAAGCCCGCACTTGACGACCGTCGAGCCGCCCCGGCTAAGACCGGCACGAAGGCCAGCACCACCAGCAGCCCGACCACACCGGCACCGGCGATCAGCGGCCGAGGCGGGACGACCGCGAGCAACGCCCCGCCGATCAGAAAGCCCGCCATCGAGCCACCCTGCACCGCCGCGCCGTAGCTGGCGTACGCCCGCGCGCGCATCGCCTCTGGTACCCGCCGAGCGGTGAGCAGGTTGGCGAAGACGTTCTCGCCACCGTTGGCCGCACCACCCACCAGCCAGAGCGGCACCAGCACACCTGCCGCCGGCACCGTCGCCGCCAGCAACACCATCAGGCTGCACACGGCCAGAGTGGCCAGCACCCCCCGTACCAACGCGCCGTCGTCGTCGAGCCGCCGGGCAAGTCGCACGGCGAGCCAGGTCCCCGGCAGCATGCCGGCCATCCATGCGGCGCTGACCAGGCCGTACGTGGTCGCCGAGCCCTCCAGGGTCTCGCGGATGAAGAAGACCTCGATCACGTTGATGCCGCCGATCGCCGCGATCACCACGGCAGTGCTCACCACCATGACGAGCATCAACGGATCGCGGCGCAGCCGCCAGCCGACCTCCGTACCCCCCGGGGTTGGCACACCGCCCGAAACGGCCGGGCTGCTGACGTCGGCAGCCCGACTGGCGGCGGTCTCGCTGCTCACGACGGCCTCGCTGGCCGCGGCCTCGCTGGCCGCGGCGGCGGACCGCTGGCCACCGCGTCGGGTCCGCAGGAGTAGGCCCGCGACCACGAGCGCCAGGTAGGTCGCGGCATCGAGAAGCAGCGGTACGCGGGTGCCGAACTGTCCCACCAGCAGGCCGGCCAGCACCGGGCCGCCGAGCGCACCGAGCGATACGGCGGTCTGGCTGATCGCGCTGGCTCGCGGCAGGTCAGCCGGGCGGACCATCGCCGGCAGCAGCGCGGCGAGGCAGGGTTGGGTGACCGCGAGCCCGCAGGCCAGCAGGGCGACGAGCCCTACCACCAGGACCGGTTGCTCGACGACGGCGAGCAGCGCGCAGATTACGGCCTGGCCGAACCCGATGGTCACCAGCAGGGTACGACTGTCCGTCCGGTCGGCGAGTCTGCCCGCGAGTGGGGCGAGCACCACCAGGGGCAGGGTGGCGGCCAGCAGCAGCCCCGACACGGCCAGCCCACCGGCACCGGCACCCTGTAGCGCCAGCGCCAGCGCGGTCGCGGCGAGGAAGTCGCCGCAGATCGTGGTGCCCCGAGCGGCGGCGGCGAGCCAGACGTCCGACCAGCGCGACTCATCAGTTGTGAAGGACATACTTCGAAAATAATCCTTCACAACTGATTCATGCAAGCCTGGCTATGCCAACGGCACCGTCCGGTACTGCACCGCGACAGTGCGCGCCCCCGGCGGTGCGCCACCCTGCCGCCGCCGCGGGTGATACGGCCGGAGCAGCGCCAGCACCGCATCGTTCAACTCGGTCAACTCGTCGGCAGTGAGCAGCACCAGCGTGTCGGTGAACAGGGCCGTGTCGTACCACTCGGCCGGCTCGTCCCCGGCACGCCGCAACCAGTCCCGAGTCCGCTCCATGGCCCGGACCGCATGCGCCTCCACCAGCGCCGCCTCGGCCGCACGCGCCTCAGGCCCGGCATCACGACCCGCCTCGACCAGCACACTCACGCTCGGCACACGCCACAAGCGCTCGCGCGCGTCCCCCCGGCTCGGCGCCTGCTCAACCAGGCCGAACTTCGCCAGCGCCCGCAGGTGGTAACTGGTTGCGCTCGGCGACAGCCCAACGATCTCGGCACATTCGGTGGCAGTCCCACCACTCTCGCGACTGTTCAGGTACTCCATGATCGCGATCCGGGCCGGATGGGCCATCGCCCGCATCACCTGGGGGTCGCTGATCGTCATCCGGCGCGAATCGGAGCGGGCCTCGGTCATACCCCCATGATCCCGGCAGCCTCCCCAACCTGCCATCACCCCCGCGTCCCGCCCGGGCCACCGCGCGTGGGCCGCGCCTTCACCTTCGGCACCGAGCAGGCGGATTCGAGGGCGGGCACGGCTCGACGGGGTGGCCTGAATGGCGAGCGCGGCCTGGCGTCTCAGCACCGCGGCCCACCGACGCGGCGAGTGCGACGTGGCTTCGCGGCGCGGCCCAGCGGCCCAGCGGCGCGGCCCAGCGGCCCGGCCCAGCGGCCCGGTGATCGATTCGGCTTCCTGGAAACCGGGGCGTTGCACCGGCCCAGAGACCGCGACTTCCTGAAAGCCGAGTCGATCACCGGCGTCGCGGCGGTCACGGCATGAGAGGCACGGCCCCCGGGGGGCGGGGCTTGATCGTCCAGCGACAGCCGTCCGGGCGACACGCCGTCTCGGACGGGTGGTCGCGTCGGTAATTCGATGGCTGCGGCGGGTTGGGAAGCGTAGGGTTGCAGGCCGCTTGACGGCCGAGGTGAGCTGCACCGGAACGGACGTCTTCGCGCCGGGCGGCCGGCCATCCGCCCCCGGACACGCGAGCGCGCAGCAGATGTGAACGATGGGACGTCAGCATGCCCGCACTTGACCTCGACACCGACACCGACACCGGCCTCGACGCGGACCTGGCCGCCGAACGCGCACACCTCAGCACCTCGCGGGCGGCACTGGGTCGGATGCGGGAGCGGGCCGAGTCTCTCTTCGCCACCGGTGACCAGGTGGCCGGCGACGCGTACGCGGCCGAGACGCTCGGCCGCACCCTGGCCCGCCGGGTCGCCGAGCTGGCCGACGACCCGACCACTCCGCTCTTCTTCGGCCGCCTCGACTTCGCCGGCGCCCCCGACAACAGCACCACCGACAACAGGACCACAGCCGGCAGGACCACAGCCGGCAGGCCCGCCAGCGAGCCGATCGCACCTGACGCGAACGGCGATCATCACGGTCGGCGGTATCACGTGGGGCGGCGGCATGTCACCGATGATCGTGGTGAGCCGTTGGTGCTGGACTGGCGGGCACCGGTCTCCCGGTCGTTCTACCGGGCCAGTGTGCGGGATCCGCAGGGGGTGGCGGTTCGGCGACGGTTCGGGTTCAGCAATGGTGTGCTGACCAGCTTCGAGGATGAGCGGCTGGATCGGGGCGAAGAGCTCGGTACGACCAGTCGGATCCTCACCGCCGAGATCGAGCGTCCACGCGTCGGGCCGATGCGGGACATCGTCGCCACCATCCAGCCGGAGCAGGACGAGCTGGTCCGGGCTGATCTCGCCGACTCGATCTGTGTGCAGGGCGCGCCGGGTACGGGGAAGACGGCTGTCGGTCTGCACCGGGCCGCGTACCTGCTCTACCTGCACCGGGAGCGGTTGCGGCGGGCGGGTGTGTTGATCGTCGGGCCGAACCGGGCGTTCCTGTCGTACATCGCGGCGGTGCTGCCGGCGCTCGGTGAGGTCGAGGTCGAGCAGGCCACTGTGGAGGAGTTGATTTCCCGGGTGGCGGTTCGGGCGGTCGAGGCGCCGGCGGTGGCCGCGCTCAAACACGACGTACGGATGGCGAGCGTGCTGCGACGCGCCGTGCAGGCGCAGATCGGCACTCCGACCGAATCGATCACCGTGTCGGACGGCTCGTTCCGCTGGCGCATCGGGGTGGAGCCGTTGCACCGGATCGTCGAGGAGACCCGCCGGGAGGGGCTGCCGTACGGCACGGGTCGGGAACGTGTCCAGGCGCGGGTGGTGAGTCTGCTGCAACGGCAGGCCGAGGCGCGGCGTGCGGAGTCGCCCAGCGATGCCTGGCTGCGCCGGATGAGCCGCTGCCGGCCGGTGCTCGACTTCCTGGACGCGGTCTGGCCGTCGCTCACCCCGGAAGGGCTGGTGCACGGCCTGTTCTCCGATCCGGACCGGCTCGCCGCCGCAGCGGACGGGCTGCTCAGCGACGCTGAGCAGGCGCAGTTGACATGGGTGAAGCCGGCCCGCACGCCGAAGGCGACCCGTTGGACCGCTGCCGACGCGGTGCTGATCGACGAGGCGACCGGGCTGCTGGAACGGCTCTCCGGGTTCGGGCACGTGGTGGTGGACGAGGCGCAGGACCTCTCCCCGATGCAGTGTCGGGCCATCGCTCGGCGCAGTGAGCACGGCTCGGTCACGCTCCTCGGTGACCTCGCCCAGGGCACCGCGCCGTGGGCGGCGACGGACTGGAGGGAATCTCTCGCCCATCTGGGCAAGCCGGACGCGGTGGTGGTCCCGTTGACCATCGGGTTCCGGGTGCCCGCCGCAGTCGTCGCTTTCGCGAACCTGCTGCTCCCGGCGCTCGCGGTGGACGTACCGCCGGCTGAGTCGCTGCGCCACGACGGCGGCCTGGATGTGCGTACGGTGACCGACCTGACCTCGGCGACGGTGGCCGAGGTGCGCGCCGCGCTCGCGCACGACGGATCGGTCGGGGTGATCGCCGCGGACGACGCGGTCGACGGCCTGCGCGCGGCGCTGGCCGAGGCCGGTGTCGAGACCGCGACCGCCGACGACGTGGC
>NZ_JBEYSL010000326.1:0-7900 GCF_040642735.1 Micromonospora sp. NPDC047753
GGGCTGACATGGCCAACGCCACCGACCACCTCTGGATGCACTTCACCCGGATGGCGAGCTACTCCGCTGGTGAGGTGCCGACCATCGTGCGCGGCGAGGGAGCGTACGTCTGGGACGCGCAGGGTCGCCGCTACCTGGACGGGCTCGCCGGGCTCTTCGTGGTCAACGCCGGCCACGGCCGTACCGAGCTGGCCGAAGCCGCCGCCAAGCAGGCCGGCGAGCTTGCCTACTTCCCGCTCTGGTCGTACGCGCACCCGAAGGCCGTCGAGCTGGCCGAAAAGATCGCCGCGCTCACCCCCGGCGACCTCAACCGGATCTTCTTCACCACCGGCGGCTCCGAGGCGGTCGAGGCGGCGTGGAAGCTGGCCCGCGCGTACTTCAAGCGCACCGGGAAGCCCAACAAGTACAAGGCGATCAGCCGCTACATCGCCTATCACGGCACCTCGATGGGCGCCCTGTCGATCACCGGCCTGCCCGGCATCAAGAGCGACTTCGAGCCACTGGTGCCGGGTGCGATCAAGGTGCCGAACACGAACTTCTACCGGGCGCCCGAGCACGGCGACGACCCCGAGGCGTTCGGCCGCTGGGCCGCCGACGAGATCGGACGGGCCATCGAGCGGGAAGGCCCGGACACGGTCGCCGCTGTCTTCCTTGAGCCGGTGCAGAACTCCGGCGGGTGCTTCCCACCGCCGCCCGGTTACTTCGAGCGGGTACGGGAGATCTGCGACGCGTACGACGTGCTGCTCGTCTCGGACGAGGTGATCTGCTCGTGGGGGCGGTTGGGTGAGTACTTCGGCGCGGTGCGCTACGGCTACCAGCCGGACATCATCACCACCGCGAAGGGCATCACCTCCGGCTACGCCCCGCTCGGCGCGATGATCGCCAGCGACCGGCTGATGGAACCGTTCCTCACCGAGACCGGCATGTTCGCCCACGGGGTGACCTTCGGCGGGCACCCGGTCTCCTGCGCTGTGGCGCTGGCCAACCTGGAGGTCTTCGCCCGGGAGGACCTGGTCGGGCACGTACGCGCCAACGAGGACGCCTTCCGCGCCACCCTGGAGAAGCTGCACGACCTGCCGATCGTCGGCGACGTGCGCGGTGACGGGTACTTCTACGGCATCGAGCTGGTCAAGGACAAGACCACCCGGGAGACCTTCACCGAGGCCGAGTCGGAGCGCCTGCTGCGCGGCTTCCTCTCCACCGCCCTGTTCCAGGCGGGCCTCTACTGCCGGGCCGACGACCGGGGCGACCCCGTCATTCAGCTGGCCCCGCCCCTGATCGCGGAGCAGCAGCACTTCGACGAGATCGAGCAGATCCTCCGCACAGTCCTAACCCAAGCCTGGACCAAGCTCTAACCCCACCCAACCCAACCCCACCCCACCCCGTTGATCATGAAGTTATTGCCACGACACGCCGAGGCGCGGGGCAATAACTTCATGATCAGCGCCGGAAGGGAGGCACGGCCGGGCCCGGCCGGGCCGGGCGGTGGGACGCGGGGCGGGTCGGTGGGGCGCCGGGTTTTAGTGGTTGGGGGGGATTACGCGGAGGTGGCCTCGGCGGCCGGTCTGGTGGGGGTTCTCGGGACGGTTCTGGTCCGGCTCCGGGGGGCGGGGGGCCGGGCGGGCGGCTTCGCGGACCGCTTCGGCCAGCGCGACCAGGTCGTCCGTGGTGGGCGGCGGCGGTTCGAACTCGCCCTCGTGCCGGACGACGTCCCAGCCCCGCGGCGCGGTCAGGCTGCGGGCGTGCGGCTCGCACAGGTCGTACGTGTGCGGCTCGGCGAACGCCGCCAGCGGCCCCACCACCGCTGTCGACTCGTTGTAGACATAGGTCAATGTGGCGACCGCTTGCCGGGGGCAGCCGTTACGGGAGCAGCGCCGTGGTGACCTCACGTGCGGCAGGGTATCTCCATTACCGGGTCCGGCGCATCGCTTCGCGTTGCGACACGCCCGTCATGGTGATCACAGTCGAACGTTCTGGGCGCGCCGCGCCACGGGAGCGGCGCTGCCGCTGACCAGCCCGACACGGGCGCTACCCTTTGCCTCATGACGAGCCCGGAACACCGCCGCCCCGCGTCTGGCCGGCGTGGGCATCGTGACCGGCACGGGCGCGGCCTGCGCGGGAGGCTGGTTCCGGCCACTGTGCCGCTGGCGCGGACCAAGGCCGAGGTCTTCGACGACCTGGTCCTGGACACCGTCGAGACGCTGGAGCGTCGGTTCGCCAAGGAGCTGGCCGGGGTCGAGTTCGCTGTCGAGGACGTCCCGCCGGACTTGAACGTCTACGACTCGGACGTGCTGGAGGACGGCGAGGTCCCGTTGGCCCGGCTGCTGCCCGGCCGCCCGGGCCGGCAGGAGGTGCCGCCGCGCATCGTGCTGTACCGGCGGCCCCTGGAGTTCCGGGCGATGGATCGTGAGGACCTCGCAGATCTCGTCCATGACGTGATCATTGAACAGGTGGCGAACCTTCTCGGGGTGGACCCGGACGAGCTCGCCTGAGCCGAGCCCGAACGGCCGACCGCGCGGGGAAGCGGACGGTCGGGCGGCCCCCGCCGCCCCGACCTCAGGCCGCCCCCCGGCGGCCCCGCCCCGACCCTCACACCGTTGAGGCAACCTTCGCCTCGACTCCCGAACCACGCAGGCGGCCCCTCGCACCACGTAGGCCCCTCACAACACGCAGGCAGCCCCGCGCACCGCTCAGGCGGCCCGCCGCTTCAACTTGCGCCGCTCCCGCTCGGAGAGCCCACCCCAGATGCCAAACCGCTCGTCGTGACCCAGTGCGTATTCGAGGCACTCGGTCTTGACCTCGCAACGCGAGCAGATCCGCTTCGCCTCGCGGGTCGAGCCGCCCTTCTCGGGAAAGAACGCCTCGGGGTCGGTCTGCGAGCACAATGCCCGCTCCTGCCACTCCGGCGCGTTTCCGAGCAGGTCGGCCACCTCAAGCTGGCCGTCCATCAAATGCCTCCTTGTCGCGCACCGGCGTCATCGCCGCTGCAACCCCCCACGCGAAAGGCGTGCTTGTCCATCCCGTCCCGTTTTGTTGCGTTCCGCGCGAACAACCCCATTCAAATTACACGCGTGTAATGCGTGCGCCGTCAAGCCAAACTTGATAATGGAGTCGCCCTCCCGACACCCCCGGTCGGCCACTCGGGCCGTCCAGCCTCGCAACCTGCCCTATCGATTCAGACCCCGGCCGAGTAACGCCCTCTCCGGCGAGTTGCCCGACTTTTCTGCCGTGGCGCTTCTCCGACGAGTCGCTGAGCGGCCGGCACCAGAGACCGTCACCCCTAAGCTGATCTTGAATGGGGGACAGGTTAACGCGGTGCGGCGCAGACCGCCCGTCGGACTGCGGACAGCACTCGCGCCCCGTCCACAATGTGGACGGGGCGCGGTGGTGAGACAGGTGCGTCGAGGTCAGTCGACGGCCCCAAAACCGCTGCTCGGCCAGACAAACTCGGCCACCGCTCCACCATGGACGGTGATGGTGCCGGCAGACGTGTGATCATCCCACCAGACGGTATAGATCCCGCTCGGCAGATCGGGATAGACCGCGCTGTGGAACGAGCCGTCGCGCACCAGGCGCTCACGCACCGCCGAGTGGACCCGCCGGTCGTCGTCGCGGCTGATCTCGATCTCCCGGCCGTGCAGATCCCGACCGGTGTAGACGATCAGGGCACCGGTGTCGCCACCCAGATCGAGGACGACGGTCCCCGTCTCCGTCGGCCCGTACGCGTGCTCGTGCATCCGCGCTCCCCCGCCCCGGTCAGGACGCCGCCGACGGGTTGTTGAACCCGTCGTACGGCGTACCCAGGTAGGGGAAGTTTCCGAGGAACGGCGCGGTCACGTCGGCGGCGCTCAGCCCCGGGGTGACCGCGGCGGCCGCCGCGTCCGGGCGGAACGTCTTGTCCACCAACGGGACGGTGACCCCGGCGATGGCCCGCAGGGCGATGCTGACCACGTCGTCGCCGACCCGCCGCCCGTTCGGGAACCCGGCCAGGTCGCCGCCGAGCACCCCGAACCGGTCCGGGCGCCTGGTCGGCGTGATCGCGGTGTTCAGTCGCAGCATGTCGGCCTGCACGTCGCCGGTGGTGTTGGTGAAGCCGTCGATCAACCCGGCCGGCACGCCGGTGAGCAGGATCGCCACCAGGTCGGCCCGGGCCTTCTTCGCCTTGGTGAGCTTGTCCAGGTTGGGGAAGACGTCCGGGTAGAGCGCCGGCAGCAACGCGGCCAGCTCGGGCTGCTCGACGAACTGGGCGAACCGCTTGTCCTCCGACGGCGGCAGCGAATTCCACAGGTCCTTCTTGGACATCGGCACGATGACCTCGTTGAACAGTGGATTGCCCAACCGCGAGACCTGGGTGAACGGGCCGGTGCTGGTGTCCGCCGCGCCCCGGTCGCCGAGCACCCGCACCTGCCGGCGCGACGCCGACGTCCACACCCCGATCACCGACGCCCGATCCTCGGCACCGTAGCGGTTGGCGCGCCGACGAACACGCTCCAACGGCACCTGCACGGCGATGCTGTGCACGTTCATCCGGTCGGTGGCGTTGACCGGCTCCCCCTCGGCCTTGAAGATCTTCTTCCCCGCGACGTGCAGTTGCTGGAACGGCCGCAGCGTGCCGAGGTCGAAGATCGCCCCGAGGTCGACGAAGAACCCGTCGGCGCGCTGCCCGGCGAAGACCCGCTCCCCGGTGGAGAGCGAGTAGGTGGCCTGCCGCACCAGGTCGGCGTACTTCGGCGTGGACAGCGGACCGACGTTGCACGGCGGGCACTGCAGCTTGTGCGCCAGCCGGTGCTCGCGGCCGTCGGCCACCCGGGTCAGGCTGTAGAACTGCCGCCGGTTCCAGTTCTTGCTGTCCAGCGAGTCGATCGGACCGGTGTTGTAGAGAAAACTGTTCGGGTTGGTGATCTCGGTGGTGAATTCGAACCGGTAGGTGACATCCGGGCGACCGTCACCGTCGTTGTCGATATGGATCTCGTAGCGCACGTCGTCGCCAAACTCGAAGAAGTTCGGGCCCCCGGAGGGGAGCTGCAACGGCACGTAGTTGGCGATCAACGTGACCGTGTCGCGTTTGTCGGGGCTGACGAACGCGTACAGGTCGGAGCTGTCGGCGACCGGATCCTTGGCTATCTCCGGGGCCTCGCGGTGGGAAGACATGACGGACCAACCTCACTGGGCGGGGACAGGATGGCGGGGCGGAAGGTCGGGTCAGCGCCGGGCGGCGCGCCGCAGCCGGTCCGCCAGGCTGCGGTCGCGTACCTCGATGCGCCTCTCACCGACGAAGACGTCCATCGTTCCGGAGTCGGCGTCACGCAGGTGCACGACGATCGGTTCGTCGGCTCGTCCGGCAGCTCCGGGGGCGTTCTGCGCGGCCGACAGGCCCGGCACGGTGAGCGCGGCGGCGCCGAGGGTGGCGCTCGCCGCGGCGGTCAACGTCTGCCGGCGGGTCAGTCGCGGCCACTGCCGCTTCCGCTGATCACTGGTCATGGGCAACCTTTCCGGCGGTGGCGCGAACGCGCCCGCGGAGACGGACGGGTCCGGTGCCGTCTCGCGACGCCGCCGGGCCCCTGAGGGGACACCGGCGGCGGTCCTCGCCGCGACCGCCACCGGCATCGCGTGGTACGGCCGGTGGCGGGGAAAGGTTCGACGTCAGGGCCGGGCGTGACCGTACGCAGTCGACCGCTTGCGCGCCGGACGACCGGCGGCCTTCGCGATGGCCCGCAACTGCTCCTCGGTGCGGGCCGAACCGTTGTCGGAGCCGGCCATCCGGGAAATGGTCTCCTCCATCAGCGTGCCGCCCAGGTCGTTGCAGCCGCCCTGGAGCATCGCGACGGTGCCCTCGTCGCCGAGCTTCACCCAGGAGCACTGGATGTTGTCGATCCGGCCGTGCAACAGCAGCCGGGACATGGCGTGCACCACCCGGTTCTCCCGCCACGTCGGCCCCGGGCGGGCGATACCCGCCAGATAGATCGGAGCATTCGTGTGCACGAACGGCAGCGCCACGAACTCGGTGAACCCGCCGGTGCGGTCCTGCACCCCGGCCAGCACCCGGAAGTGCGCCAGCCACTGTCCGGGGTGGTCGACGTGGCCGTACATCATTGTGGAGCTGGACCGGATGCCCAGCTCGTGGGCGGTGCTCACCACCTCGACCCAGGCGGCGGCCGGGAGTTTGCCCTTGGTCAGCACCCAGCGCACGTCGTCGTCGAGGATCTCGGCGGCGGTGCCCGGAATGGTGTCCAACCCGGCCTCGCGCAGCTGGAGCAACCACTCACGGACCGGCACCCCGGCCTTCGCGGCGGCGGTGACGATCTCCATGGGCGAGAACGCGTGCACATGCATCTCGGGCACCCGGGCCTTGATCGCGCGCACGATGTCGGCGTACCCGGTGACCGGCATCTTCGGGTCGATACCGCCCTGGAGGCACACCTCGCTGGCACCGGCGGCCCACGCCTGCTCCGCCCGGTCCGCGACCTGCCCGACGGAGAGCCGGTACGCGTCGGCGTCCCGCTCACGCTGCGCGAACGCACAGAAGCGGCAGCCCACGTAGCAGACGTTGCTGAAGTTGATGTTGCGGTTGACCACGTAGGTGACGTCGTCGCCGACCACCGCACGGCGCACGTCGTCGGCGAGGCGGCACAACTCGTCGAGCGCCGGCCCGTCCGCGCCGAACAGCGCCAGCGCGGCATCGGTGTGCGCGGGGTCGAGCAGCGCCGCCGGGTCGTCGGCGGCGAGCCGCAGGCCGGCCGCCAGGTCACGGTCCGCGCCGACCCCGGCCGACACCGGGGGTACGCCCGCCCGGCGGGCGGTCGCCTCCGGGGTGACCTTGCCAGCGACCTCAGACCAGTCGCCGTAGACGCTGTCGAAGTCGCCGCGCCGGTCGTCGGTGCGGCCGGTGGTGTCGATGGTGGCGTGCAGGTCGACCCGCCCGCCGAACACCTCCTCCGGCTCCTGCCACGGTCGTCCCTGCGGCATCGCCGACTCGACCGCCATGCCCGTCGACGGATCGGCCAGGGCGCCGACGTGCGGCAGCAGCCGAGGATCGAGCCACGGGTCACCCGCGCGCACGTACTCCGGATAGATCGTCAACCGCTCGCGCAGCGTGAAACCGGCCAGCTCGGTGTGTCGGGCCAACTCGTCGATCTGCGGCCAGGGACGCTCCGGGTTGACGTGGTCGGGGGTGAGCGGGGAGACGCCACCCCAGTCGTCGATGCCGGCGCGCAGCAGCAGGTCGTACTCGCCGGCGATGAGGTTCGGCGGGGCCTGGATGCGGGCCTTCGGGCCGAGCAGCAGCCGGGCCACCGCCACCGTGGCGGCCAGATCGTGCAGCTCCGCGTCCGGCATGCCGCGCATCGCCGTGTCCGGCTTGGCGCGGAAGTTCTGCACGATCACCTCCTGGAGGTGGCCGTACTCCCGGTGGGCGCGACGGATCGCGAAGAGCGCGTCCACCCGCTCCCCCGGGGTCTCCCCGATGCCGATCAGGATGCCCGTGGTGAACGGCACCCCGACCCGGCCCGCGTCCTCGAGCACCCGCAACCGGACCGCCGGCTCCTTGTCCGGTGAGCCGAAGTGCGGGCCACCCGGCTCGGACCACAGCCGCGTCGCGGTCGTCTCCAGCATCATGCCCATGCTCGGCGCGACCGGCTTTAGCCGTTGCAGCTCCGACCAGGACAGCACCCCGGGGTTGAGGTGCGGCAGCAGACCGGTCTCCTCCAACACCGCCACCGCGCAGGCCCGCAGGTAGTCCAGGGTCGAGTCGTAACCGCGTTCGTCCAACCAGGTCCGGGCTGCCGGCCACCGTTCCTCCGGCCGGTCGAGGCCGCCTGGCGGCACCCCCGCACCGACCCGCGTCGGGTCACCGACGTACGCCACTTCCAGGAGCTGGCCCGGATCGCCGAACGCGGCACCC
>NZ_JBEYSL010000327.1:0-7880 GCF_040642735.1 Micromonospora sp. NPDC047753
AGCGCCGCTTCCTTGGCCAGTGACATGTCACCGGCGTGCTCCCGGGCCAGCAGCCGGAAGCGGAGCTGCTGCCAGGCGAATCGGGCCAGGTCGGCGGTGGTCACGTAGTTTCGGGAGGCGAGCCCACGGGCGAACCAGTAGATCGACGCGCCCTGCATCATCGTGTTGTCCACGTCGAAGAACGCCGCAGCGCTCGGATCGGGTGCGCTGACCGGGGCCAGGTCGGTCTCCGCCCAGGCCGCGGTGTGCCCCTCGGCGTCGGTGCTGACCGTCACCTTACGGCTGCGCGCCACGCGAATCCCTTCCTCACCGGTACGACGGATGCTCCCCCGCGAGCGTATCCGCCGTAGACGGGCGACCGGCCGGGCACACAGCGAACTGTGGCGCGGCCGGTCGGACGTGCGGTATGGGGACGCGGGTCAGCGGGCCCCGGGGCAGGTGTTCGGGTTCGGCCCGAGGGCGTCGCTGGCGGTCGGTGCCGGCAGGCCGCAGGCGATCGCCGCGCGCAGGTCGTCCGAGCGTTCCCGGATGCTGTCCAGCAACACCAGCGACCGCTGGGTCCGTTCCCGGTCGACCCGGGTGCTCCCGTCGAGCAGACCGCGTACGGCCCGGCGCTGGCTCGACACGAAGGTGTTGAGAGTGTCCAGGCTGCCCGGCTCGGCCCGCTGCACGGCGGCGGAGGTCAGCAGGCGAACGCCCTGCCGGCTGTCGGCGTCCATGTCGTCGAGGACCGCGCTGTAGCCGATCCGGTCGCCGCGCAGCTTGGCGGCTTCGCCGACTCTGGTCCGGGCGAAGTCCAGGAAGAGCTGGCCTCTGCTGATGTCGGAGCTGGCCAGGGCGAGCTGTGCCCGTTCGGTGGAGCGCTTCATGCCGTACAGCGCGTCACCGGGCACCGCGTTCTCGCTGGCGGCGGAGATTCCGGAGACGGCGATGGCACCGGCGGCGATGCCGACCAGGATCGCGCCCCGGGCTCGGGCCCGCCGTGCGGTGACCGCCGGCAGCAGCCGCCCGCGGGTGGTGGTGGCGGCCGGTTCGCTGACCGCCGCCGGTGTGCTGCCCAGCCCTTCCCGCTCGGCGGTTGCGAGCAGCATCGCCCGCAGGCCGGTACGGAAGTCCTGGTCCACCTCGACAGCCGGGGGGTCGACGCTGAGCCGCTGACCCACTGCGACGAGCGGCGCCAGTTGGCCGTCCACCCGGGATCGCACGTGGTGTCGTCGAGCGCCGTTGGCCTCGTCGAGAAGCTGCGCGAAGCGCTCCGCGCGCCGGCGGGAGAAGAGGGTGTTGTCCACCGCAGGCACCTCCTCTCGCTGGTCACGGCCGGTCGGCCGCCGTCGTTGCCAGCGACCGGGCGGCAGTGTGACACCACGGAGGTGAGGTGCCGCCGGCATGCCGGTCGGACCTCGGTGACCCGGGCCTGCCGGGACATCCACCGGTCGCACCCGGAGAAACGCGGCGGACCGGGCACGGGTTACGGGCCTGGCGGGGCGGAAATTACAGAAAGTGATGGTCATCACCGGGCGGGACCGACTTTGAGCTGCGCGGACGTTGATCGACGTCCGTCGGTCCCGCCGTAACAAACTACGGCTGGAAGCCGTCGGGCAGCAGCCGGGCCAGGGCGCGGACGGCGCGGTACTGGAGAGCCTTGATGGCTCCCTCGTTCTTGCCCATCGCGCGGGCCGTCTCGGCGACCGAGAAGCCCTGGAGGAAGCGGAGCACGATGCACTCCTGCTGCTCCGGGTTGAGCTGCTTCACAGCGGTGAGGAGCGCGACGTTGGTGATGTGCTCCACCACCGCCGCCTCCGGGCTGCCCTCCGGGCCCCGGTCCTCCCGGTCGGCGTCGAGCACGTCGCCGGTGGTGACCTCCAGCCGGTACCGGCCCGACTTGAAGTGGTCCGCGACGAGGTTACGGGCGATCGTCACCAGCCAGGCGCCGAGGTCGCGGCCCTGCCAGGTGAAGCTGCCGATCCGCTTGAGCGCGCGCAGGAAGGTGTCCGAGGTGAGGTCCTCGGCGAGTTGCCGGTTGCCGACCCGGAAGTAGACGAACCGGAAGACGGTGTCCACGTAGCGGTCGTAGATCAGACCGAACGCCTCGGACTCGCCGGCCTGGGCCCGCTCGATCAGCGTCCAGACCTCGGTCGCCGGGTCGGACGGGTCCGGGCGGCTCGGGAAACCGGTCGGGGTGGTCGCGGTGGTGGCCGGCACTGCCGGGATCACCGCTGTCTCGCCCGCCGCCGGGTCGGTGGTGACCGCCGGTGTGTCGCTTACCCGACGACCCTGCACAGGCATCGTGGGTCGCTGCGGTACGGCGACCCGGCCGCCGGCCGGCTTCGCGTTTCCACCGGGCACCGCGGGTCGCGGCGGTGGCTCGTTGTGGTGTGGCCGGCTGCGGATCCGCTGCGCCGCGCCGTCACCTCGCACGACGCCGCCGTGCTGTTCGTCAGACGGGGCACGGGCCGCGGGCCGCTCGTTGACGTGGGAGCGGGCGGGTTGACCGGTCAGGCCGACCGGACGTTCCGCGTATCCGAAGGTGGTCATCGCGTCGCCCCCGTCCCGTCGGTCGCCGGGCGGGCCGGTCTGGGTCTCGTCGGGGCGGACCGGCCGGGTGACCGGTCGGGCAGGACGGTCACGGGGATTGCCGACGCGCGGCAATTCCCGTGGAGGTGCTGGTCCAATGCGCTCACAGGCACGGGGGCCTCCTCGGGCTGAGGGGTGTCGACTCACGGCAAATGGGGTGAGCCGACCCGAGTGATGATAGGGCCAACGTCACCCGCGCGTGGCAAGTCCGTTACACAAGGCGGAAGTATTTCCCGCTCCGTCGCACCGGTGGCGGACCGGTTGTCCGTCGTGTGCGATTGACTTTCCGTCGGCTCGGTGTTCCAGGATGGATCCCCAGGTCGGAGGCTTTCCGCCCGTTCGGCTGACCCACCGCGCCGGCCAGCCGGACGGGGGCGGCCGAACTGCCCTTGGTCAGCGTCGCACGTCCCATCGACAGGACCTGATCTGATCGCCCGTGGCACACCGGACAGTCCCGTACATGGGACTGTCGCTGTGTCGTCCTCCGGGCGTGGCGCCCTACCGTCGGGCGTGGCCCGCCGGGGCCCGCTGTGCCAGACTCGATCACCGTGCAGGACGCCTCGGAAAGCCCCGCGCCGAACCTCGCCGACCGGGTCCGCCGGGCGGCTCTCGACAGCGCCGACCGGCCCGCGCTGCACTGGCGTGACCACACAGTGAGCTGGTCCGAACTGGACACCGCGGTGGACGCCGCCGCCCGCGGCCTGTCCGCCGCCGCGCCACCCACCGACCCCGGCGGTACGCCGCCGCGCGTCGCCATCGCGCTGCCCAACACACCGGACTTCGTGATCGCCTGGCTCGGCGCCCTCCGCGCCGGACTGGTCACCGTTCCGGTCAACCCCGGCCTCACCGCCCCGGAGCTACGGCACGTGCTCGCCGACTCCGGCGCGTCGGTGCTCATCGCCACCGACCACGTTCGAGGCCTGGTCGCCGACGTGGCCGCCGAGCTGCCCGCGCTCGCCTCGGTGCACGACACGCCACCGACCGCCGACTCGCCCGGACCGGCACCCCGCCCGCGACGCGGCGGCACCGACCTGGCTGTCCTGCTCTACACCTCCGGCACCGAGGGGCGACCCAAGGGGGCGATGCTCTCGCACCAGGCACTGCTCGCCAACCACGAACAGGTCGCCGGGATCGAGCCGGCGGTGGTCGGGCCGGCCGACACCGTTCTCCTGGCGTTGCCGCTGTTCCACGCGTACGGGCTCAACTCGGGGCTCGGCGCGGTAGTGCACCACGGCGCGACGGGTGTGCTGCTCGACGAGCCAGGCCCGACGGCGGGGCTGGACGAGGTCGCGCGGCACCGGGTCAACGTGCTGGTCGGCGTACCGTCGATGTTCCTGACCTGGGCCGGCGCGGCCACGGCCCGCGCGGCTACCGCGTCGGTGCGGGTGGCGGTCTGCGGCGCGGCACCGCTCGAACCCGCTGTCGCGGCGCGCTTCACCGAGGTCACCGGGCATCAGGTCCACATCGGGTACGGCCTCACCGAGACCGCGCCGGTGCTCACCTCCACCCTGGTCGGCGGCGTGGCCAAGCCGGGTTCGATCGGCCGGCCGCTGCCCGGGGTGCGGCTACGCCTGGTCGGCGCCGACGGGACGGACCTGTGGCGGGACGGGCTGGCCGTCCCCGACGACGACCCCGACGAGCTGGACATCTCCGACCTGGCTCCGGGCACCGACCCGGGGCAGATCGTGGTGTCCGGCCCGAACCTCTTCACCGGCTACTGGCCCGACGGTCGGGGCGGCCCGGACGCCGACGGTTGGTGGGGCACCGGTGACATCGCGTACGCCGACGAGGACGGTGACCTCTTCCTGGTCGACCGGCTCGGCGAGTTGATCCTGGTCAACGGGTTCAACGTCTACCCGCACGAGGTCGAGCTGGTGCTCGCCGGGCACCCCGGGGTGGTCGAGTCGGCGGTACTGGGTGTGCCACACCCGCGGACCGGCGAGACTGTGCGGGCGTACGTGGTGCCGGCGCAGGGCCGACCGGTGACCAGCGAGGAACTGCTCGCCCACTGCGCACGGAACCTGGCCCGGTTCAAGTGCCCGACCGGTGTCGAGTTCGTCGACGCCCTGCCGCACTCGGCGATCGGCAAGGTACGCAAGACCCAACTCCGGTCGGCGCCGCCGACCGACCGCACGGAGGTAACCGATGGCCAGTGACGCCCGACTCGCCCTGATCACCCGACCCGGCTGCCACCTGTGCGACGACGCCAAGGCGGCGCTCGACCGGGTGGTCGCGGTCACCGGCGACAAGTGGGTCGAGTGGGACGTCACCGGCGACGAGGGGCTGGAGCGGGAGTACGGGGACCGGCTACCGGTGGTCATGCTCGACGGCAAGGAGCACGGCTACTGGCGGGTCGAGGAGGACCGGCTGCTGCGGGACCTGACCACGCCGCAGCTCTGAGGAGTGCCTATGGTGCTCTGATGACCCCCGCGCACCCGCACCCGCACCTCGTCTGGGACTGGAACGGCACCCTGCTCAACGACCTCAGCCTGGTGGTGTCCGCCACCAACGTCGTGTTCGCGAGCCTGGGTGGGCCGACTGTCACATTGGACGAGCACCGGGTGCGGTTCCGCAGGCCGATCGCCGAGTACTACGCCGACGTGCTCGGGCAGGCAGTGGACGACGACGAGTTCGGTCGGCTGGACAAGATCTTCCACGACGCGTACCGCACCGGGTTGACCACCTGCAAGCTGGCCGCCGACGCACGCGCCGCGATGGCGGCCTGGCCGGGCACCCAGAGCCTGCTCTCCATGTGGTTCCACGAGGAACTGATCCCGACCGTGCACACGTACGGTCTGACCAGCCACTTCACCCGCGTCGACGGGCTGCGGGCCACGGTCGGCGGCGGCTACAAGGCCGAGTCGCTCCAGCTGCACCTGGCCGAACTGGGCGTGGACGGCGCCTCGGTGGTGCTGATCGGCGACTCCATCGACGACGCCGACGCGGCGCTCGCGGTCGGCGGCCGTGCCGTGCTCTACACCGGCGGGTTCACCGACCCGGGCCGGCTGCGCGCCTCCGGTCACCCGGTCGCTGACACCCTCACCGACGCGGTGGCCCTGGCCCGGGAGGTCAGTTCCGCAGGTAGGTGAGGACGGCCAGCACCCGCCGGTGCTGTTCGGTGTCCGGTGGCAGGGTGAGCTTGGTGAAGATGTTGCGCACGTGCTTCTCCACCGCGCCGTCGCTGACCACCAGGGCGCGCGCGATCGCGGTGTTCGAACGCCCCTCGGCCATCAGGGCGAGCACCTCGCGCTCGCGGGGGGTCAGCTCCCGCAGCGGGTCGTCGCGGCGGCGTCGGGCGAAGAGCTGACCAACCACCTCCGGGTCGAGCACCGTGCCGCCGGCCGCCACCCGGCGCAGCGCGTCCAGGAACTCGTCGATCGCGGCCACCCGGTCCTTGAGCAGGTAGCCGATCCCGCCGCCGGCGCCGCCGGTGGTCGCGAGCAGATCATCGGCGTACGAGACCTCGACGTACTGGGAGAGCACCAGGATCGGCGTACGCGGCACCAGCCGGCGGGCCTCCACCGCAGCCCGCAGCCCTTCGTCGGTGTGCGACGGGGGCATCCGGACGTCGACGATCGACACGTCGGGCCGGTGCTCGACCACCGCCTCGACCAGGGCGTCACCGTCCCCGACGGCGGCCACCACCTGGTGCCCACTCTCGGTCAGCAGCCGGACCAGCCCCTCCCGGAGCAGGACGGCGTCGTCGGCGATCACGATGCGCATGGCTGTGTTGTCTACCACGTCGCTCACCATCGCGGCGGCCTCCGGCGGCTCACAGCATCTTCTTGGTCCGCGACTGCGGGGCTCGCAAACCCCGGCTCGTTCCTCGCGCTCACAGCGGCAGCTCAGCGCGGATCTCGGTGGGGCCGCCGGTCGGGCTGACCACCATCAGTTCGCCACCCGCGGCCCGGACCCGGTCGGCGATGCCGGCCAACCCGTGCCCCTTCGCCAGGTGCGCGCCGCCCTGCCCGTCGTCGCCCACCCGCACCTGCAGGTGGGTGCCCCGCCGGGTCACCGTCACAGTGGCCTCGGTGGCCCGGCTGTGCTTGGCGACGTTCGTCAGCGCCTCGGACACCACGAAGTACGCGGTGTTCTCCACCGCCGGGTCGAGCCGCCCGGCCGGGGTGCCGAGCTGCGGGTCCACCTGGAGCTCGATCGGGATCAGCCCGCGGCCGGCGATCGCGGCCAGGGCGCTGGGCAGGCCCCGGTCGACCAGGATCGGCGGGGCGATGCCCCGGGACAACGCCCGCAGCTCGGCAAGCGTGTCCCGGGTCTGGCTGACCGCCTCGTCGATGGTCTGGCCGGCCGCGTCCGGGTCCGAGGCGAGCTGCATCCGGGCTCGGCTGAGGTCCATCGCCAGCCGGACCAGGCGCTGCTGGGGGCCGTCGTGGATGTCACGCTCCAAGCGGCGCAGAGCGGAGGCCTCGGCGGACACGGCGGCCCGCTTCTGCTCCTCCAGCACTGTGATCCGGTCGCGCATCTCGGCCACCCCGGTCAGCATGGCCTTGGCGAAACTCGCCTGGAGCAGTGCGCAGCCCCGCACCACGATCGGCAGGGTGATCAGGAAGAACACCCCGAGCGCGGTGTTCAGCCCGATCCGGGCGGTGGTCGAGTCGCCCAGGCCGAGGAGCTGCGCCAGATCCTGGTCACCCTCACCGGACGGGTGGGGCAGAGCCCAGTCGTAGGCCCAGTAGAGCGAGCCGGCGATCGCCGCGGCCCACCACGACAACGTGACCACGAAGGTGCCCACCGCCGTGATCAACCGCAGGATGCCGTGCGCCAGGTCGAGCCAGGACTGGGCGTCCCGGATCGGCACGAAGATCCGGCGCCAGGCGTTCGCGCCCGCCTCGGGCAGCCGGTAGTTCGGCCGGATCCGGGGCTGCCGGAGCACCGCGGCCATCCGCAGCCGCTCGATGTCGGCCAGGCCACGGGCGGCGTACAGGGTGCCGCTGAGGATCGGCAGGCCGATCACCGTGACGACCAGGCCGACGCTCACCGACAGGCCGACGACGAGGACGATGAAGCTGGCCAGCCCCAGGGGCAGGCCGAGCAGCACGTACCCGGAGTCGACGAAGAGCTGGCGGGGGATGCTGGGTGCCAGCGTCGGTCGGTCGCTGGTGGCGGCAACGGCGGTCATGCCCAAAGGCTAGGCATGTGGCCTCGCCGACCCCATCCCGAAACCCCGCCTCTCCGCCGTAGTGCTACCCCCACCCCACCCGTCCCACCCCCACCCCACCCACCCCTCTACCGCTCGGTGGCGCTGTGCATGTCGCCGCCGAGCACCCTCTCCCCCGTGACCGACGGGC
>NZ_JBEYSL010000328.1:0-7868 GCF_040642735.1 Micromonospora sp. NPDC047753
GTCCTCCGCGCCCGCACCGTTGGCGAGGATCAGGGGCTCGATGAAGACCTGCATGGTGGCGACGATCTGGAGCATCGCCAGGAGCGCGAGGATGAACGCCCAGAGCGCGCCGGCAGTCAGCCCGGTCCAGGCGGTGTGACCGGCAGGCGCCGTCAAACCCCGGATGAAGAGCGTCTGCTCCACCGCGCCGATGTTGCCCTGGGAACTCAGCAGCGCGCTGAAGGCGTAGCCCATCGTCTCCAGCGCGGCGAACCCCATACCGGCGGCGATGCCGATGATCAGCCCGTCGGAGGGCACCCGGCGACGACGCTGGGCCACCACCGTGAACAGCAGCACCACCGGGACGATCAGCTTCGCCGACTCCTCGATCAACGCGACGAACAGCATCGGCAGGGTGCCGAGGCCGCGCAGGGTGTCGTACTCCAGGGTGCCCGCGACCACAGTGCCGATCACACCGCCGAAGAACGCCGACGTCACCAACACCGAAGCCGGCACCTGCCAGCGCCCGGTCCGGGCCTGCGCGAACGTCAGGAACGTCAACGGCACCAACGTCGCCCCGAGCAGGATCAACGCCGGTACGAAGTTCGGATTCTTGGTGCTGACCAAGGTCCGCAGCACCGCCAGATAAAGGATCAGCCCGATGACGAGCACCCCGACCCACGCCCACCGGCGCCAACGATCAGCCATACCGCGCAGTCTGGCGGACCAAGGTTACGAAGACCAGCTCCGCCCCCGAGATCCTGACGACTCCCCAGCGGCGGCGAAGTCCGCTGTTCAGGGGCGGCGATCCACGCGAGTGATGGTTACTATCTCCGCCCATGCGCCGCGGAGCACCCTTACTGTCACTCGTCGTCCTGCTGGCCCTTCCCGCCTGCACCTCGACACCCGAGGAACCCCGGGACGTGGCGTTGACCGTCTTCCTCGACAACGACGTGACGGTGGCGCAGAAGGGCAGCGTGGAGCAGCAGCTCCGGTCGATGCCCAGCGTCAGGGAGGTGTCCCTCGAAACCCGCGAGCAGGCGTACGAACGCCAGAAGGCGGAGCTGAAGGATCAGCCAGACCTGCTGGCGGCCCTCAAGCCGGAGTACATGCCGGAGCTTCTCCACGCCACCGTCACCGATGCGTCGGTCGCCGAGGCGGTCGAACTGGTGGTGGCCGAGGCCGACGGCGTGGAGGATGTGGCGCTCAGGATCGCGGACGTCGACCCTCGGCCGTCGCGGATCGGCGTCATCGTCCGGCTCAAGTCGTCGGTGACCGCCGAACAACGAGCCGCCGTGGAGAAGGCCGTCCGGGCACTCCCAACGGCGAAGTCGATCGAATTCGAGGACCGCGAGGCCGCGTACGAACGCCTGCGAGAGCTGTGCCAGGGCAAGGGCGACCTGTCCTCGCAGCTCCAACCGCAGATGACGCACGAGTCGTGGCGGTTCGAGATGCCCCTGAACGGACAAGGATCTGGAGTGGGTGAGCTGATGAGGCTCGACGGCGTCGACGGCATACCCCTGGCGCCTCTGGCGATGCTGTAGCGCCTGCGGAGAGAGCGGCTCTTCCTCCGCACCGTCGGCCGCCCATCCCCGGGAGACCCGTGCGTAGGCTCACGGCTGTGCGCCCGTTGCTGATCGCCGAGACAGTGTTGACGCCGTCGTCCATTGTCGAGTGTTCGACCGGCGCCGGGTTGCTGGTGTGGAACGATCGCTCGCTGCGCGTGTTGGATGCGGACCTGACCGTCGCGCTGGCGTGGGAGCCCTCCGACGAGGACCCGATCCTGGCCGTCGGCGTGGCTCCGGACCGGTCGCGGTTCGCGCTCGTGGGACCACGACAGGTGCAGGTCCGCGACGCCGACGGCCGCGTCCGGTGGGCGGTCGAGCACGGCAGGGCCTTGTCGACAGGTTGGCCCCGGCCGAGCTGCCACCTGGCCGGGGACGACCTTCTCTGGCTGTTTCTGCCCGACGGTGCCGGCGACCAACTCGTCGTGTTGGACGCGTCCGGCGGCGGCGCGGAGGTCGACCGGCGCCTGCTTCAGACCGTTGAAGGCTCTGCCACATTCGTCCTGGACGCCAACCGACAGCACGTCGGGCTGCACATCGCGGTGGGACCGGAGACCTGCCTCAGTTACCGCTGGACGACGGGTGATCAGCAGCTGGTCGCCGGGCAGACCATGAACGGCTGCCTGGCCGACATGAACGCCAGCGGGAGCTTCTACCTCTCCATGCCGCATGGCAGCGGCTGGATCGCGATACGCGATGGCGCCGACGACAGTGCCCGCGTAGAGCGCCGCTACGACGACATCCCCGAGTTCGGCGACTCCGACGACTACCGGATGTACGAGGCCGCAGCGGTCGTATCCGACGACTGGGTGATGGTCGGCGTCGCCACCGACCAGGGCGACGCCGAGCAGCATCTCCTCCTCTCGACCCGCACGCTGCGCCCGCAGACCGTCATGGACTACGACATCGACATGCCCCAGAACTCGATCCGGTCCGCCGGTGGGCAGGGCCACTGGTTGACGTACGACGCCTGCCTCGGGGTGCTCCGCCTCTGGCAACTCCGGGAGCCACACACGGACGAGGTCGAGGGCCAGCTCGCGCTGCTGTAGAGCTGTGGATCAGGGGCTGCCCGGTTGCGGTCGGCGATCCCACAGCACCAGGCCGGTGAGCAGCATCGCGACGCCCAGACCGACCATCGCCAACCCCACCGCCGTGTGCGCGCTCCCGCTCAGGTGACCGGCCACGATCCACCCGCTGTCGATTCCGAACGCCAGCGGCATCAGCCCCTGCGGGATCACCGGGATCCACCCGACCGTCAGCAACCCCAGCGCCCACGCTGTCGACGTGTTCTCCCGATACCACTGCACGTCCCAGGTCAGCGGGAGCGCCGCCTCCGGGGGCCGGCTCCGCTGACCTGCCGCGGCGAGCACCGTCGTGCCGCGCTGGGCGAGCCGCTCGTCGGCCAGCCACAAGCCACCCCACCAGGTCGCCACGCCGGACAGCAGCCCGACCACCGGTAGCAGCGGTGCCGCCTGCGGCGGACCCCAGATCATCAGGGCGAGCACCGGCGCGGCGGCGAGCAGCCCGGCAGCGGTGGCGACCAGCACGCTGACGATGTCGGTCGGGTTGTCAGCCGCAGTGGGGTGCCGCGGGTCGGCCACCGGGCGTACGCGCAGCAACGACACCCACACCGGCACCGACGCGCCCGCGCCGAGCAGGGCCGGCAGGGTGGAGAGCGCGGCCAGCGGGTCGACGTCGGGGGCGAGGATGATGCCGACGACGGTGAGCAGCACGCCGATCGGAGTGACCAGCACCAGCCAGGCCAGGGCACGTCCCCGGACCTCAGCCCGTTCACCGCCCGGTGTGGTGAACGGCAGCCACAACGCGGTGCCGTCCAGCCCGACCAGCCCGGCCGACATCGCCGCCGCGCCGAGCACGGCGAGCGTTCCGGCCCACGGCAACAGCAGGTCCACGTCCGACAGCAGCGGCAGACCGGCGAGCAACGCCCCGTACACCACAGCGAAAGCCAGATACTGCAACCGCAACGGGTGCCGCATCCAGGACCGCAACTCACGTCCGACGACCGCCCGCGTCGCGGCCGGCACCCACCCCGGCCACTCCCGCTCCGCCGTGGCCGGTGACGCCGCCGTGGTCCGGCGCGGCCGGAACGGCACGCCGGTGGCGATCACCCTTCGGACGAGCATGATGTACGCGGCGGCGCAGAGCCCCACGATGCCCATCAGGGCCGCCATCAGGCGCACCCCTTGCCCGGTTGGCCCGGTCACGGCGGTGACCGGCCAGCCGCTCGGCACGTACCCCGTGACCCGGACCACGTCCTGCGGCGCTGCCACGAGCAGTACCGACACCCACGGGAAGACGGCCCAGAGCGACCCGGCGACACCCATCGCCGTACCGGTGAGGACGCCGGTGAGCAGCGCCCCGGCCGGACCACCGGCGTGGCCGACGACCTCCAGCGCGATGGCCGAGCCGATCAGCCCGAGCAGCCAGAGCAGCACCGCGCCGAAGGCGGTGACGAGGACCGCGACGGTGCCGTACCGGGCGGCGTGCACCGGCAGCGCGGCGAGTGCCACCAGCGAGACGGCCGGGCCGACCCCGATCGCCGACGCGGCGAGCAGGCCGATCGCGGCCGGGACACCGCCGATCGGCTCCAACCGCAGGTGGGCCGGGCGGACCCGGCCACGCCCGCCGCCGAGCAGCAGCGGCAGGACGATCCAGCCGAGAACCCACGCCCCGGCGAGCAGGCCGAGAGTGTGCTGGTCACCGTGGAGGGCGTACCGGATCAACCAGGCGGCGGCGAGCAGACCGACCAGGCCGGCCACCGTGGGACCAGGGTGTTCGCGCAGTGAGCGACGGAACATCGTCGCGCGCATCCGGGCCGGAACCGTGATCGTGCCGAGGGTGCCGCCCCGCCCTCCGGAGACGGTGGACTGCGCGCTCATCGTGCCCCGGTCAGCCAGTCCAGACCGGCGCTGCCGGAGGCTTCGGCGCCGACCAACTCGACGAACCGGTCCTCCAGGCTGCTGCCGGCGGCGACCTCGGCGACCGACCCGGCGGCGACCACCCGGCCCTGATGGATCACGGTGAGCTCGTCGCACATCTGCTCGACGAGCAGCATCGAGTGGGTGGACAGCACGCAGGTGCCGCCACCGGCCACGAACCGGCGCAGCACCCGGCGAATGGTGGCCGCGGAGACCGGGTCGACCGCCTCGAACGGTTCGTCGAGCACGAGCAGTCGCGGCGCGTGCAGCAGCGCCTGGGCGAGGCCGAGCTTCTTGCGGGTGCCGGTGGAGCAGTCGGCCAACGGGGTGCCGGCGCCCTTGACCAGGCCGAGCACATCGATCAGTTCGGCCGCCCGCTCGGCGGCCTCCGCCCGGGGCAGCCCTCGCAGCCCGGCGCTGTAGCGCAGCAGTTCGACGCCGGTGAGGCGCTCCGGGAAGTCGAGGCCGTCGGGCAGCACTCCGGTCAGCGCGCGGGTCAGGCCGCGCTCGCGCAGCGCGTCGTGGCCGAGGATCCGGATCTCCCCGGAGTCCGGGGTGACCAGGCCGACGGCCATTCCGATGGTGGTGGACTTGCCGGCGCCGTTGGGCCCGACGATGCCGTGGAAGGTGCCGGAACGCACGGTCAGATCGATGCCGTCCACCGCGCGATGCGCCGCGAAGGTCTTGACCAGGCCACGGATCTCGAGTGCCGGGGGGATCACGCGCCGAGCATAGGTGACCTTCGACGATCGTGTCGTCCGCTGATCAACAGTGCACAGTGGGCGTTGCGGGTCAGGCGATGTGCACCAGCCGGAAGCGTTCGGTCACCACCAGGGTGTCGTCATCCACTGTGAAGTCGGGATCGCCCAACTCGGCGCGTACCTCGGCGCTGTGCCAGAACGTCTCGTGTCCCGCACGCCACTGCGCCACCGACTCGTCGCCCTCCCCCTCGGCCAGGGCGTGTGGCAGGTC
The DNA here is from genome assembly GCF_040642735.1 of Micromonospora sp. NPDC047753. Classification (NCBI taxonomy): domain Bacteria; kingdom Bacillati; phylum Actinomycetota; class Actinomycetes; order Micromonosporales; family Micromonosporaceae; genus Micromonospora; species Micromonospora sp. NPDC047753. The sequence goes on from NZ_JBEYSL010000328.1 coordinate 5,456, forward strand.
GACGTCGGCGAGCCGGACCACCCGTACGTCGGTCAGCTCGATGGCCGCGACCCGGCGGCCGGCGGAGTTCACCACGGCCGACAGTTGACCCACCTCGGGCAGTGGCTCGTTCGCGCACTCGTACCCGATCAGCAGGCCCGTCGTCGAGGTCTTGGCCCCGGACAGGATCGCGCCCACGAGCTTGTCCCGCAGTGGCCCCGGAAACGCGAACTCGGCAAGCGGAAGATCATCGAGGTCCATCCGCGGAGCGTACGCGACCCGACGCGCCGGGCCGGACCGTCGTCGACATGCTCGCGGCGACGTGGCACGGTCTGATCATGGCCACCTACGAAGTCGCCCTCGTGCTGCTCGTCGATCAATCGGGTGCGGTGTTGCTGCAGCACCGCGACGAGGATGCGGTCGTCTCGCCGGGTCAGTGGAGCCTGCCGGGTGGCCACGTCGAGCCCGGCGAGTCACCGGAGGAGGCGGCCCGCCGCGAGTTGATGGAGGAGACGGGCCTGACCGCGGGTGAGCTGCATCCGCTGTGGAGCGGTCCGCGTCCGTACGAAGCCGGCTTTCCCCACACCGTTACCGTCCACGTGTTCCGTGGCACCACCACGGCTCGACAGGAGGACGTCGTCCTCGGTGAGGGGCAGGCCATGGTGTTCGTCCCCCGGGACGAGGTGCTCGACCGCGAGTTGGCGGTCTCCGCCGCGCTGGTCCTGCGCCTGCCCTAGACAGGTCAGGTGTGGTGGATCGGGGTCGCCAGGTCGCTGAGCGGGCGTCCCGTGCCGCCCCAGGTCTGGGCCGTGATCTCGGCGGCGATCGCCACGGCCGTCTCCTCCGGTGTCCGCGCGCCCAGGTCCAGCCCGATCGGTGAGCGGAGTCGGGCCAGCGCGCTCTCCGGGACACCGGCCTCGCGCAACCGGCGTATCCGATCGTCGTGGGCACGTCGGCTGCCCATCGCGCCGATGTAACGGGCCGGCGTGGCCAAGGCGACCTGGAGCAGCGGCACGTCGAACTTGGGGTCGTGGGTCAGGACGCAGAGCACCGTGCGGTCGTCGACGGTCGTCGACTCCAGGTACGCGTGCGGCCAGCGGACGACGAGGTCGTCGACGTCCGGGAAGCGCGCACGGGTGGCGAACACCGGGCGGGCGTCGCAGACCGTCACGTGGTAGCCGAGGAACTTGCCGATCCGGGCCATCGCGGCGGCGAAGTCGATCGCGCCGAAGATGATCATCCGGGGTGGTGGCACGTACGACTGGACGAACACGGCCACCTCGTCGCCGCGCTGCTGCCCCTGCCGGCCCAGGTGGATCGTGCCGGTGACGCCGAGCGCGAGCATCCCGGTCGCCTGCCGGGCCGCCGCGTCGTCCAGATCGGGTGCGCCGAGGCTGCCCGCGACCCGATCCGGCCAGATCACCAGCTGGGCGTTCTCGACCGATGCGGTGGCGACCGGACGGCCGTCGCGGATCGCGGCGAGGACCTCGTCGAACTCGGCCATCGCCACGCTCGGTTGCACCAGGACCTGGATGGTGCCGCCGCAGGTCAGCCCGACGTCCAACGCGTCGTCGTCGCTGACGCCGAAGGTCTGGGTGCGCGCCGTGCCGGTCTGGATCGCGGCCCGGCAGAGTTCGTAGACGGCACCCTCGACGCAGCCGCCCGAGATGCTGCCCACCACGTCGCCGCTCGCCGAGACGGCCATCGCCGCGCCCGGTTGCCGGGGCGCGGACTGCCAGGTCCGCGCGACGGTCGCGACGGCGAACGCGACGTCCTCCGCACGCCAGCCGGTCAGCCCGTCGACGATGTCCCGCATGGCCGCACGATCCGCGAGCCCCGGCGGCACCGTCAACGGTGACCTAAGCAACTGCTTAGGTCACCGTTGACTTTGACCTCCGCCGGGCAGAGATTCTGCCGGACTACGGAGGTGCGACATGCAGGTGCCGGCACCGTTCGAGTACGAGCGAGCCACCAGTGTGGACCATGCGATCAGCCTGCTGGAGCGACTGGGCGGGACAGCCCGCCTGATCGCCGGTGGGCACAGCCTGTTGCCGATGATGAAGCTCCGGCTGGCCAACTTCGACTATCTGATCGACATCAACGACCTCCACGGCGAGTTGGGCTACGTCGAGGCGGGCCCCGACGAGGTCCGCATCGGTGCGCTGACCCGGCATCGGGAGCTCCTCGAATCCCCCGTGCTGGCGACGGCGTTCCCGATCTTCGCCGACGCCGAGCGGGTGATCGCCGACCCGGTGGTGCGCAACCGGGGCACGCTGGGCGGCTCGCTGTGCCAGGCCGACCCGTCCGAGGACCTGTCGGCGGTCTGCACGACGCTGGACGCGCGGTGCGTGATCCGTGTGTTGGCGGCCCGCGTGCTCGGCTCACCGAGCAACTCGCGCAACTCCTCGTGCGAGGTGATCTCCACCGTCACGTT
>NZ_JBEYSL010000329.1:0-5928 GCF_040642735.1 Micromonospora sp. NPDC047753
GGGTTCCGGGCCCCTCCCGGGCCCCCTGTGGTCGTACTGGCACTGGGCGGGCGGGGGGGGGGCCCGGGGGGCGCCCCGGGCGGCCCCCCGCCGGGCCCCGGTCAGTCCGGGCCGCCTGGCACAGCCGCGGCCACGACGGTGGGCACCGTCGTCCGGTGCCGGCGGCGGGTCAGCAGCACCAGCGCCACCACGAGGTACGCCCCGGCGGTCAGCGCGAACGCCACCGCGTTGCCGGCCGCCGTGGCGAGCAGGCCATAGGCGGCGTACGTCACGATGATCAGCACGTCCGTGGCCATCCCGGCCAGGGAGGTGACGGTGGCCCGGCTGCTGCCGACGATCCGGGCCTGGAGCCGCGCGTCGGCCAGCACGGTGGCCAACTGCGCGGCAGCGAACGCCACCGCGAGCAGCACGAACCCCGCCGGGTGCCGCAGCAGGGCGCCTCCGGCCAGCGCGACGCCGACCAGCCCCAACAACGCGGCGTACCCTCGGCTGCCCAGCCGCTCCCCCGCCGGGGCGAGCAGCCCACCGACTGTGACTCCGGCCCAGAGCAGCAGGAGCAGCAGGGGTACGGCCTGCGCCCCGACGCCGGTGTCCAGGGCGAGCAGCGGGGTGTACTCGTCCAGGGCACCCCAGTCGGCGGCGACCACGGCCACCAGCAGCACGGCGGCCCGTACCGGCGGACGGGTGCGGACCTGCGAGACCCCGTCCCGCAGCGTGTCCCACCACCCCAGGTCACCGTCGTCGTCCGGGCTCACGGGCTCGTCCTGCCGGGGTGGTGTGGCACCCACCGGCCGGACGGCCGCCGCCGGCTCGGCGACCGGAACGCCGACCGCGGCGGGCGCGCGGTGTTCCGGGAAGCGGGTGGCGACGATCGTGGCGAGCAGGCAGGCGAGCACGCTGGCAGCGCCGACCACCGGGTAACCGCCGACGGCGAGCACCGGGCCGGCGAGCACTCCGGAGACCACCACCCCGAGCACACCGGCCGTCCGCGCCCGCCCGAGCACCCGGGCGTACCGGTCGACAGCGCCGAGCCGGTCCAACTCGGTCCAGACCAACGCCTCCAGCGCACCGGAGACCAGTGCGCCACCAGCGCCCCAGAGCAGGAAGCCGACAGCGAAGGCCGGGTACGAGGGCAGCAGCACCCAGAGCGCGAAACCCGCGGCGGCCACCAGCGGGGCGAGGCACAGCAGCAGTCGGCGGGACAGCACGTCGGCCCAGGCACCGGAGGGCACCTCGAACAGGATCCCGGCGGCGGACCAGATGACGAAGAGCGACGCGATCTGCCCCACCGACAGCCCGGTGTCGGCGAAGAACACCACGTACAGGGGGTAGAGCAGGACCAGGTCACTGAGGAACGCGTACCCGTAGAGGGTCGCCGTCAGCCGACGGACCGCCGGCTCGGGCACGCGCGAAGCGATGAGGGTCATGGGGCCTTCCCGTGGGAGTGGAGACGGACACCGGACGTGCGGTGACCGTGGTGGCCCACGGGATCGGCCGACGCTGCTGGATCAATGTCGCCAGGTCATGCCCGCGATGCTAGACAACCGGCGCGGCCTCGGCCAACGCTTTCGGCGCGCCGAGCAACGCGAACCGGGCGGGGCGGGGCGGACAACGAGAGGCGGGGCGGGATCGAATCGGTCCCGCCCCGCCGCCGTACCGCTGGTGTCAGCGCCGGTCGACCGGCGGAATGACGGTGGTGGTCTCGCTGTCGTCGCTGGTGCGCTGCCCGGGCACCGCGCGATCGGTGCCGCCCGTGACCACCTGGGTGGTGTCGGGGTCGACGCCGGTGCCCACCACCTGCGTGACGTCCGAATCGGCCGAGCCGCTGACCACCTGGGTCGTGTCGTCGGTCGCTGAGGGCCGGGCCGTCGTCGGGGTTGGGTCGTCGGCGGCGCTGCGGTCGACCACCTGGGTGGCGTCGGAGCTGACCGGGAAGTGGACGACCTGGGTGGCCTCCGGGTCGCTGGGCCGCGTCACCACCTGGGTGGCCTCCGCGTCGCTGGGCCGCGTCACCACCTGGGTGGCCTCCGCGTCGCTGGTGGTGGCCGACCGGCGGGCCAGCGCGGCCTCGGCGTCGCGGCGACTGGCCCGGTACGCCTGGGCGTGCTCGGCGATCAGCTGCGACTCCCGCTCGGCGCGGGTCAGCCACGACTCCCAACGGCTCTGCATCGGACGGATCAGACCTCCGCCGACACCGACGACGAGGATGCCGCCGATCGTGGCCAGCACGGCGATCAGCACGGGAGTGGTGACCGCGGTGGCCACGCCGATCTGGTTGAGCGCCGCGATGACGCCGAGGCCGAGGATGAACACCGAGGCGATGGTGGCCAGCACCCGGCCGTACGACAGGCCGCCGAGGGCGCCGCTGATGATGTCCTTGACCGCGTTGGCGATGGCGGCGGCGACCACGACGATGACGATCGCGACGAAGGCGCGGGGCAGCCACGCGATCACCGCGCCGAGAAGGTCGGAGATCGGGTTCGGGCCCCAGATGCCGAAGGCGAGCTGAAGGGTGAACAGCAGCAGCGCGTAGTAGACGAGCTTCGCGACGATGTCACTGGCGTCGTACCGGGAGCGGCTCAACGCGCGGCGGATGCCGCCGCGTTCGACGGCGCGGTCGAAGCCCACCCGTTCGAGGACCCTCTCCACGATCTTCAGTACGGCCTTGGCGATCAGCCATCCGGCCACCAGGATCGCCAGGAAGGCGACGGCCTTGGGCAGGAAGAGCATCACCGAGCGGAGAGCGTCGCCCACCGCGTCGCTGACGTTGTCACTCATCTGGTCATTCCTTAAGTGGGGCAGCCGGAACGGTCCGCCCCGACCTACCCCCGACCCGACACGCGGAAACACAAGTGATCATCAGGCCTGTCGGCCCTCTAGCGCGCGGGCGAGTTTTGGCAATATTCTCCGCAGTGCGTGCGGCCACTGGAGCTACTTTTCATCCCCCCGCCGTCGGCCGCAGGAGGAGATGCAATGCACGTCGACCATTCCGAAGTGGATCGCCGGACGCTGCTGCGGGCCGGTCTCGGCGCCGCCACGGTCGCCGTCGTCGGGAGCGAACTCGCCTTCCCGGGCGCGGCGCAGGCCGCGCCGGGCACCGACCTGGACTGGATCATCAGTTGTGACGAGTGGGCCGCCCGCCCGCCGAAGGACCCGCTGTCGGTGAGCGCCATCGCCACCAACAAGATCATCGTGCACCACATGGCGTTCCCGAACGTCACCGACTACTCCCCTGAGCAGGCCGTCAAGCTGGCCCACGACTGCCAGGACCTGCACATGGACGGCAACGGCTGGTCGGACACCGGCCAGCACTTCACAGTGAGCCGTGGCGGGTACGTGCTGGAGGGCCGCCGGGGCAGCCTGGAGCGCCTCGAAGCCGGCGACCGGCAGATGATCTCGGCGCACTGTCCGGGTGAGAACGGCCGGGCCATCGGCATCGAGAACGAGGGCACCTACGTCACCGAGACGCCACCGGACGCGTTGACCGACTCGCTGGTCAAGCTCTGCGTCGCGATCTGCCGGCAGTACGGGCTGCACGCGTACGACATCTTCGGCCACTGGGACTTCCGCACCACCGAGTGCCCGGGCGCCGCCTTCTACCGACAGTTCCCCGAGTTGCGGCGGCGGGTGCACGCCGCGCTGGGCACCAAGCTCGGTGACGTGCCGGCGCGCCGCTGGCCGGACCTGTGGCGCTTCGTCAACTCCCCCTCGGTGCGGGTGGTGCAGCACCTGCTCGCCTACCGCGGCTACCCGGTGATCGTCAGCGGCACGTTCGACGCCGCGACCGTGGCGGCGGTGCAGGACTGGCAGGCCCGCAACGGCATCGCGGTCGACGTGGACGCCACCCTCACCACGCCGACCTGGGAGACGCTCGCGCCGGAGTTGGACCAGCACGCCGCCGGAGCGCCGGTCACCGCCGTGCAGGAAATCCTCGCCACCAAGGGGTACGCGGTCACCGTCACCGGGGCGTACGACCACGCCACCCGCACGGCGGTGCAGGACCTGCAGGCGCTGCACGGGCTGCCCCGCAACGGCAAGCTCAGTACGAGCACGTGGTGCACTGTCGTCGGCGGGTCGGTCCGCGAGTCGTTCCGGCACCACTGAGCCCAGGGTGGCGGTGCGGGGCTCACCCGCACCGCCACCAGCAGCTCACCGGTTTGATCCGCCGCCCCGGCGGAAAGAGTTGCGGCATGACCTGGGCCCGTCGAGCCGTACCCGCCGTCGCCGCCGCCGTCGCGGCACTCGCCGCGCGGGATCTGATCCAGCGCGACCACGCGCTGCTGCGCAACTTCCCGGTCCTCGGCCGGGCCCGCTACCTGTTGGAGACGATCGGGCCGGAGCTTCGGCAGTACATCGTGGCCGGCAACAACGAGGAACGGCCCTTCACCCGCGACCAGCGCCGCTGGGTGTACGCGTCGGCCAAGCAGGAGAACAACTACTTCGGTTTCGGCACCGACAACGACATCGAGTACACCGCCGGGTACCCGATCATCAAGCACCGCACGTTTGGTCGTGCCGTGCCGCCGTCGGCACCGACCGCCGGGCACGACGTACGGGTGCCCTGCGCGAAGGTGCTGGGCGCGGCACGGGGACGGGCCCGGGCGTTCCGACCGGAGTCGGTCGTCAACATCTCCGGAATGAGCTTCGGCTCGCTCTCCGGCAACGCCATCACCGCGCTCAACAAGGGAGCGGCCCTCGCGGGTTGCCTGCAGAACACCGGCGAGGGCGGCCTGTCGCCGTACCACCGCAACGGTGGTGAACTGGTCTTCCAACTCGGCACCGCGTACTTCGGTTGCCGGGACGAGCACGGCCGGTTCAGCCTCGACCGGCTGAAGAACCTGGTCGCCGGCGCACCGGTGCGGGCGCTGGAGATCAAGCTGAGCCAGGGCGCCAAGCCGAGCCTCGGTGGGCTGCTGCCCGGGGCGAAGGTGTCCGCCGAGATCGCCGCCACCCGGGGCATCCCGGCCGGTCAGGACTGCGTCAGCCCGTCCCGGCACGCCGAGTTCTCCGACTGCGACAGCCTGCTCGACTGGGTGGAGTTGCTGGCCGCCGAGACGGGCCTGCCGGTCGGCATCAAGTCGGCGGTCGGCGACCTGAGCTTCTGGGAGGAGCTGGCCACCCTCATGCGGGACACCGGCCGGGGTGTGGACTTCGTGACGATCGACGGCGGCGAGGGAGGCACCGGGGCCGCACCACTGATCTTCACCGACTCGGTGTCGCTCCCGTTCCAGCAGGGCTTCTCCCGGGTCTACAAGATCTTCGCCGAGTACGGTCTGCACGAGCAGGTGGTCTTCGTCGGCGGCGGCAAGCTCGGCCTGCCGGACAACGCCATCGTGGCGTTCGCGCTCGGCTGCGACATGGTCAACGTCGGCAGGGAGGCGATGCTGGCGGTCGGCTGCATCCAGGCCCAGAAGTGCCACACCGACACCTGCCCCACCGGCGTCGCCACCCAGAACGCGTGGCTCGCCCGTGGGCTGGACCCGGCATTGAAGTCGGTCCGGGCGGCCAACTACCTGCGGACGCTACGCCGGGACCTGACCAGGGTCGCCGAGGCCTGCGGCGTCGAACACCCCGGCCTGATCGGCACCGACGCCGTGGAGATCCTGGACGGCCGCACCGCCTCAACCCCACTGCACCAGGTGTACGGCTACCGACCGGAATGGGGACTGCCCTCGCCCGCCGACCAAGCGGAGATCATCCGGCTGATGGTCCCGGAGGCACGCCAGGGCGGCAGCGCCCCGCCCTCCGCCACTGCCGTCGGTTGAGAGCACGCCCGACGGCCGGCGAGAGCCGCAGGCGCGGAGCAGGGAAGTACCGGGCCCGGGATCGCGGATCGCGGATCGCGGATCGCGGATCGCGGATCGCGGATCGCGGATCGCGGATCGCGGATCGCGGATCGCGGATCGCGGATCGCGGATCGCGGATCGC
>NZ_JBEYSL010000329.1:6025-7839 GCF_040642735.1 Micromonospora sp. NPDC047753
CGCGATGAGCTTGATGACTGGGCGACATCACGATGACTCACAGACATCAACCGTTTCCCCGCCATGTCCGCGAAGTGCAGCCCGCCACCCACCACGACCGCCACCCACCACGACCGCCAGACACGACGACCGCCGGCAGACCGAGAAGTCAGCGGCGGCGGCGCAGTCGGCCAGCGCCGGGCCGTGTCCCGTGCCGGCGATAAACGCGTGGAGCCGCCAACTCACCGCGTCTATGGTGGCGCGGTGCTGATCAGACGCGAGACACCCGCCGACGTCGACGCGATTCGCGCGGTGCACTCCGCGGCCTTCGCCAAGGCCGATGGCGGTGACGGCGTACCGGTCGAGGCGACCCTCGTTGACGCGCTGCGCGCCGATGAGGGCTGGCTGCCTGCGTACTCCCTGGTGGCGACCGATTCGGGCGGCCAGGTGGTCGGGCACGTGGTGGCGACCCGCGGCCGGGTGGGCGGCGCGCCGGTGGCGTTGGGCCTGGGGCCTCTGGGCGTGTTGCCCGACTGGCAGCGGCGCAGTGTTGGCAGCGCGCTGATGCACGCGGTCCTTGGCGCGGCGGACGCGCGGGACGAACCGCTGGTGGTCCTGCTCGGGCATCCCGACTACTACCCGCGCTTCGGGTTCCGGCCGGCCGTCGAGCTGGGCGTCACTCCACCGCAGCCGTGGGGGCCGCAGTACTTCATGGCTCGGCCGATGCACGCGTGGCGCGAGTCCATCCGGGGCGAGTTCCGCTACGCCGGCCCGTTCGACGACCTGTGAACCGGCCCGCCATCCGTCGGCGACGCGCCACCGACCTGGACGGCTGCGTCGCGGCGCTCGCCGAGGTTCACCGGGTCGACGCGTACCCGCTGAACTGGCCCGTCGACCCGCACCGCTGGCTGCGCGAGCCGCACCCGGCGCGGGCGTGGGTCGCCGTCGACGCCGACGCGGCCGTTGTCGGACACGTCGCTGTGCATCGCATCCCCGATAAGGTGCACGGGCCGCCCGGCCGGCCGACGGCTGAGGTGGCTCGTCTCTTCGTGATGCCGAGAGCCCGGGGGTTGGCGCTGGGCAGCGCGCTGCTGGACCGGGCCCGCCAGTGGGCGGGCAAACGCGGGACGGACCTGGTGCTGGAGTTGGCCGCCGACGGCGCTGCGGCCGCCGCTCTGTACGAGCGCGCGGGATGGCGGTGTGTCGGCACCAGCACGGCTCCATGGACCGCCCCCGACGGCGGCCCGGTGTCGCTGCGCCATTACACGCTGCGGCACCGCGCGCCGGGCTCCGACGTCGCACCCGCCAGCACGGCGAGGCGACGGGCGAGCCGGCCTGCGGCCTCGCGCAGCTCGGGAGGCTCCAGCACCTCCATCTCGTGATCCAGGCGGGCGAGGTGCGCGGCGAGCCAGTCCAGGCTGTCGCCGCCGACGACCAGCACCGACCATCCGTCGCTGTCATCCTCGACCCGCCCCACCTGTGGTGGGACCAACTCCCGCAACCGCTCCGGTTCGGCGTGCACCCGCACCCGGGCGAGGTATCGGTACGGTGCCCCGGTCACGGCGCGCTGCACGAAGGCGACCGGATCCGGGTGTTCGCGCGCCGGGAAACGCCAGGTCGTCGCGACCGCAGCCCGGATCCGATCCAGCCGGAACGTCCGCCAGTCGGCGCGGTCGACGTCCCAGGCCATCAGATACCAGCGGCGGCCGGTCGTGACCATCCGGATCGGCTCGACCGTCCGCTCCTGCTCACCAGCGCCCCGGCCGGGATAGTGGAATCGGACGCGTACCCCGTCCCGACAGGCGCGGGCGAGTGTCACCAGCAGTTCCGCGTCG
>NZ_JBEYSL010000330.1:0-7830 GCF_040642735.1 Micromonospora sp. NPDC047753
GCCCCCCCCCTATAAAAACACACCCAACCCCACACTCTCCCCCTACACGCCGCTATCCCTTTGGGGTCGACTGACCGGTGTGGGGTCCGTCGCCTGCGGCTGACGGACCCCACACCTCAGGTCAGCGGAGCTGCTGCGCCTGGATCGCCCGGATCTTCGCCGGCTTCCCGGCCGAGAGGTTCGAGATCAGGTACGCCCGCACGCTGCCGTCCGGGAACACCGCCCACAGGTCCGCCACACCGTCGGCGTTCAGGTCGGCGGCGGTGAGGCTGCTGATCGCGACGCCCGTGTTCCACCCGGAGGCGAGCCGGTACTGCGTGTAGGCGAGCGCGCCGGTCCCGTCGCCGTTGTCGGTCATGGTGACGCCCTGCCAGAGGTAGAGGTCACCGGTGGTGGCGTTACGCAGCACCAACGCCGCCCCCGAAGCCAGCTCGGTGCTGGCCAGGGTCCAGTTCTGCCAGTCGCTGCCGCCGGTCGGAGTGGCAGTGTTCAACGGCGTTCGGGGGAAGTAGAGGCTGGGCGCGCCGATGTTCGGGTAGTAGGTGAGGCGGTAGCCGTTGGTCACGTCGCCGACGGTGCCCAGCAGATCCGCGATGCCGCTGTCCACGCCGTCGGCCGTGTACCCGTTGACCAGCTGGATCGGGGAGTTTCCAAAATCGTCTCGAAGATAGTCGGCAATGAGAGTGACCTGTCCGCTGCCGCGGTACGGGTTCACCATCGTGCCGTCGCCGACGCCCGCGATGAAGCTGCCGCCGCCGGCGTTGACGCCACCCGGGTAGTAGGCCAGGAAGTCCTGGTTCGCGGTGCCGAAGAAGCGTCCGGTGATCACCTGGGCGCCGTCGAAATCCGCGGCCGGGTCGTCGTTGCCGGAGACCCCGTTGCCGTGGACGCCGATGTTCACGGCCGGGACCTTCACGCGGCCGGTGCCGACGCCGGTGGTCGCGTCGACCCGACCCCGCGCCGCCCAGACGCCGGAGGCGAGGCCCGTCGTGGTGCCGCCGACGGTCACCAGGTCGGGTACGCCGTCGCCGTTGAGGTCCTTGTCGACCGGGCCGGCGAGGGCCGGGGTCGGGGTGTTGGCCGGGGCGGCCTGAGCCGGCAGGGCCGGCGCGACGACGGCGAACGCGAGGGTGGCCGGCACCGCCCAGGCGAGCAGTCGGCGAGGGAAGGAGGGGTTGTTCATGGGTCCCCGTTCGGTCAGTGGATCTTGCCTGGCTCACCGTAGTCGATGCGCACCAGCGAGGGGATCCACCGAACGAGGGGTCAGTCGGCGAGGCGGGCCGGGAACCCACCGGTGGCGATCGGACCCCACGCGTCGATGGTGATCCGGATCAGCGACTTGCCCTGACGCACCATCGCCGCCCGGTAGTCGTCCCAGTCCGGGTGCTCACCGGAGATGCTGCGGAAGTACTCGACGAGCGGCTCCAGCGCCTCGGGCAGGTCGAGCACCTCGGCGGTGCCGTCGATCTGCACCCAGGGGCCGTTCCAGTCGTCACTGAGCACGCAGGCCGAGACCCGGGGGTCGCGGCGGAGGTTGCTCACCTTGGCCCGCTCGGGGTAGGTGGAGACGACCAGTCGCCCCTGCCCGTCGACCCCGGCGGAGACCGGGGAGGACTGCGGTCGCCCGTCCGCCCGGCTGGTCATCAGCACGACGCGGTGTCGCGGCCGGAGGAAGTCGAGCAGGCCGTCCCGGTCGACCCGGGTGTTCCTTGCGATGCTGCGTGCCATCCCCCGTTCCTACCAGGGTGCGGGCGCAGCGGCGGCGGCGGGTCAGCGGGGTCGGGCCGCGGCGCGGCGCGCCTCCTGGGTGGGCACCCGGGGACGGCCGGACGGACGCCAGGCCCGACCGTTGGCGTAGATCACCCGAAAGCCGAGGTACGACGCGAGCGGCGCCCAGTGGGCGGAGCCCATCCGCAGCTCGGCGGCATTGTGGCGCTGGCCGTTGGCGAGCACGTCGAGGAGCACGGTTTCGAAGGCCGCCGATTCGACCCAGTCGACTTCCCGGGTGAAACCGCAGATGAGAGCGGCTCCGGTGACCTCCAGGAACTCGCGCAGCACCGCGTCCGAGGCGCGCAGCACCGAGCAGCTGCCGAAATAGAGTCGCCGCCCCTCCGCGCGGCCGGCCATCAGCTCGGCCACCTCGTTCAACTCCACCGACTGCCAGTCGGTGAGGCAGAGCCGGCTCGGCTCGCCGTGCATGGCGAAGAAGCCGACCCGGTGGTCGGCGTACTGCTTGAGCAGCCAACGGTCCAGGAAGTAGAACAGCTCGTCCCGGGTGGCCGCGTCCTTGTGGATGAACCGGATCTTGCCGAGCCGCTCCAGCAGCTCGAGCGTGGGCAGCACCGAGCCCCGCTCGTTGAGGTCACGGTGCCACTGACCCTCGACACAGAAGACGCCACCGCGTGCCACGTGCACCTCCGCCAGTCCGCCGCCCGGGCTGACGTTACCGGCCGCGATGCCCCCGGGAACATCACCCTCCGTGTGGCAGATTGCGACGTTCGGTGCGCTTGACCGCAGGAGGGGTGATCGGCCGGAAATGGCTGTTTCGCAAATCAGCCGAATTCCCAGCCAATACCCAGGCACAGCGGATTGTGAGCACGATTCTCGTTAATCACCTCCAACAGCACTGATCAGTGCGAGGGTGGAAATCACGGGACTTCTCGGTCGATGTCCTGGAGCCACCCCATTCGCTCTCCTATCGGGAGGACTTCTGTGCGCGTAAACACCTTGAAGCGGGTCGCCGTCGCATTCGCCCTGGCACTGCCAGGGGCCGCAATCGCCACGGTGGTCGCCGCACCGGCGGCGCACGCGGACGGCTGTTACACCTGGAACCGCACCCTGAGCCAGGGGCGGTCCGGCGATGACGTCCGCCAGTTGCAGATCCGGGTCGCCGGGTGGGCCGGCTACCGGGACATCGTGGAGAACGACGGCCGCTACGGGCCGAAGACCGCCGCTGCGGTCAAGCGGTTCCAGCAGGCGTACGGGCTGCGCGCCGACGGCATCGCCGGCCCACAGACCTTCGCCAAGCTCTACCAACTCCAGGACAACGACTGCACGCCCGCGCACTTCACCTACGGCGAGTTGGACAACGGGTGCGGCGGGAGCGGGTGGAGCGGCGGCCCGCTGTCGGCGAACCAGACCAAGCAGAACGCGCTGCGCACCATGTGGAAGCTGGAGGCGCTGCGCAAGAGCCTCGGTGACAAGCCGCTCTACGTGTCGAGCGGGTACCGCAGTCGCGCCTGCAACAACCAGGTCGGCGGCGCGTCCGACAGCCAACACCTGTACGGCAACGCGGCCGACGTGACCTCACGGACGTCCTCGCTGTGCCAGGTCGCCCGCGGCGCCCGCAACAACGGCTTCAGTGGGATCTACGGGCCGGGCTACCCCGACCACGACGACCACGTGCACGTCGACTCGCGCCGGGAGAACAACAGCGACGACAGCTCGAACACGACGAGTTGGTCCGCCCCGGACTGCGGGGTCGGCAACTGAGTCGACCACTCAGAGCGACGTCGGTCCGACGCGGAGGGGGGAATCTCCGCGCCGGGCCGACGTCGTGTCGCCCCGGGTCGTGTGGGCGGAGGGGGACAGCGCGCTCAGCTCGCCCGGGGCCAGCGCGGCGCGGTGACGGGGGGAGTCACCGGCCGGCCGGTAGCGGTGGGCCGTACCCCCTGGGGGACGGCCCGCGCGGCCTGTTGCCGCGACGGCCCGGTCGCCGTGAACGGAAACGGCACGTGCACGAACGGATTGCCATGCCGGATCAACGCTTCGATCTGCCGCTCGTTGAGCCCGTGTGCCTCCAACACCCGACGCCCCCAGCGGTGCAGTCGGCACGGGTAGGAAGCGCCGTCGTTGCGGCACAGCGGCCCGGTGGGCCACTCCTCGGCGGTGTGCACGACCACCGCCCGGACCGCGAGCCGGACATCCTCCGGGGTCAGTGGTGCCGGCATTGGCACCTCACCCAGTACCTGATCGATGGGATCCGTCGACTGCTCACCAACTCGCACGGCAGGCCTCCCGCAGTTCGGCAGCGGTACGGCGGACCTACCGCACCGACATCCTCGGCCATGGGTACGGCGGACACCGGACGAAAGTTCAATTCCGGTACGCGGTAAGCAGATCCTCCGCCGACAGCACCCGGATGCCGTCCACCGCGGTGCCGCTGCGCGACACGGCGACGACCGGCACCGACTCGTCGGCGCCGGGAAGCAGAGACCGGTGCAGGAGCAGCCGGCCCAGGTCATGCGCGTCAAAGGGTCGGCTCTCCTGCCACTTGACCGATCCGACGAAACTGATCCGCTGAGCGACGGGCGCACGGTCGGCGCCGACTATGTCGATCTCCGGGTCGTTGGTCCGGGTCCAGTAGCCGCCGATCGTCGCCGCCTCCGCCGGCAGATGGTCACCGGGCAGCCGGCGCAGCGCCTCCCGGACGACAGGTTCGATGGCCCGCCCCCGCCAGGACGTCCACGACCGGTCGATCCGGTCCAGGGTCAGGTCGCCACGCCCCCGCTCGATCTCGGAGAGGTGCGGCCCCAGGAACGACAACCAGAAGCGCAGGTAGGGGTCGGCCACCGCGTACCGGGTCTCCCGCGACGGCTTGGTCGACAGCGGAACCGCGACCTCCACGGCCCGCTTCTGGGCCAGCAGGCGCAGGGCGCGGTTGAGGGACGCCTGTGGAAGGTCCCCTGCGGCGCGGGAGATGAGCGAGAAGGTCCGCTCACCGGAGCCGATGGCCCGCAGCACCAGACCCGCCTGGGACTGCGGCGGGAACTCCGCCGCCAGTGCCCGCTCGCCGCTCACCAGCAGGGCGGAGGTGGGATCCCGTACCGCGTCGGACAGGTAGTCGTGGACGGATGCACCGGTCGGCCACTCGTCGAGGATCAGCGGCAGACCGCCGGAAACCAGGTAGGCGTCGAACGCGTCGGCGGCGGACAGGCCGAGCATGTCGCTGACGTCGGCGGGGCTCAGCGGCGGAATGACCATCTCCGTGGCTCGCTGGTGGAACGGCCGGCCGTAGTCGTTGAGGGCTTCCATCATGGCCAGGTCCGATCCGACGCAGATCAGGAGGACCGGCCGCCGGGACAACTCGCGATCGAAGATTTTCTGCAGCGTCCCCTCGAAGCCCGGGTCACCCGCGATGAGGTACGGCATCTCGTCCAGGACGACGACGCTCGGCCGGTCGGACGGCAGCGCGGCGGCGAGCAGCGTCAGCGCGGCGTCCCAGGTCTGTGGTTGCTGCTCCCGAAGGATCTGCGCACCGGGCAGGGTCGACGCGGCGGCCTCCTCCACGAAGAGGGCGAGCTCGGCTGCGACGGTCGGCTGCGCCGAGGCGGTGAAGAAGAGGTGCGGCACGTCGGCCCGCTCCACGAACTCCTCCACCAGTCGGGACTTTCCCACCCGTCGGCGACCCCGCATGAGAAGGGCTCGCCCAGGCCGCCCCGCACGGCCACCCCGTTGCACCCGAGTGAGCATGCCGCCCAGGAGGTGGAGCTCATGGTCCCGTCCGACAAAGCCGGTCACGATCACTCCTGACACTACCAACAATGGAACAACCAAAAATGAGTGTAACCTCATCCGTGTTGGTGTGCCGCCCAACTGGCCTGGGGAAACCGCTCGTCAGACGAGGCCGGCGTCGTGCACGAGCAGGGCCACCTGGACCCGGTTGTTCAGCTCCAACCGGGTCAGCAGCCGGGAGACGTAGGCCTTCACCGTCGCCACGCTCATGAACAACTCCCCCGCGATCTCCGCGTTGGTGTGACCCCGCCCGAGCGCGACCGCCACCTGCCGCTCCCGCTCGCTGAGCCCGGCGAGGAGCCGCAGCGCCCGTTCCCGGCGCGGGTCCGGGCCGACCGGGCCGGGGGCGGCGGCGGTCACGTGGGCGATCAACGTCCGGGTCACCGTCGGCGAGAGCGTCGCCTCGCCCGCCGCGACCCGGCGTACGGCGCGCACGATCTCCGCCGGCGGGGTGTCCTTGAGCAGGAAACCGGCCGCCCCGGCGCGGAGCGCCCGCAGCACCTGTTCGTCGGCGTCGAAGGTGGTCAGCACCAGCACCTCCGGCGGGTGCGGTTGGGCACGCAGCGCCTCGGTGGCGGTCAGCCCGTCGACCCGCGGCATCCGGATGTCCATCAGCACCACGTCCGGGGCGTACGCGGCGACGGCCGCCGGCACCTCGCCACCGTCGGCCGCCTCGCCGACCACGGCCAGGTCCGGCAGACCGCCGAGGATCATCGAGAGCCCGGCCCGGACCAACGCGTCGTCGTCCACGATCAGCACGCGTACCGGCGGCGCAGCCGCTCCGGCCGGCCCGCTCGCGTCCGGCGGTCCGGCGGGGCTGGTCACGCCGGCCACGGCAGCCAGGCGGCCAGCCGGAAGTCACCGCTGTCGTCCCGACCGTAGGCGAGCCGCCCGCCGGCCAGGGTGACCCGTTCACTGATGCCGACCAGGCCGGTGCCGGCACCCGGCAGGGTGCCGCCGGCCGGCGAACCGACCGGCCACCGGTTGCCGATCGCCACTGTCAGTCCAGCGCCCGGCCCGCCGGCCACGTCCACGGTGACGGCCGCGCCGGCAGCGTGCTTGCGGGCGTTGGTCAGCCCCTCCTGCACGATCCGGTACGCGGCCCGACCCAGCGCCGCCGGCACCTCCCCCGGGCTGGCGACGCTGTCGCTGACGTTGACACGCACCCCGGCCGAGCGCGACTCGGCGATCAGCGCCGGCAGGTCGGCGAGGGTGGGCTGCGGCGGCTCGGGGGCGTCGCCGGCACCGTCGTCCTCGGCGCGCAGCACCCCGATCACCTCCCGCAGGTCCTGGAGGGCCGCGTGCGCGCTGCCCCGGATCACCCCGGCGGCCCGGGCCACCTCCTCGGGCGGCGCGTCCGGGCGGAACTCCAGCGCACCCGCGTGCAGGCTGAGCAGCGAGATCCGGTGGGCCAGCACGTCGTGCATCTCCCGGGCGATCCGGGTGCGTTCGAGGTGGCGGGCCTGGGCGATCCGCAGTTGCTGCTCCGCCTCGGCCCGCTCGGCGCGCTCGCGCAACGACACGATCAACTGGCGCCGAGCCCGGACGAACATCCCCCAGGCCAGCACCGCGAAGGTGATCACCACCCCCCAGGTCACAGTGGCCCAGTACGGCATGACCGGATCTGGACGGGTCCAACTGAAGACCAGGTTGGTGAGGAGCCCGGCACCGGTGACCGCGACCGCGACGGCGGTCCGGCGATGCACCACCACGGTGAAGTAGATGATCAACAGCGGGATGGCGGCGGCCATCGAGAACAGGTTCAGCGGCAGGGTGGCCACGGCCAGCCCGAGCGGCCACCGCCGACGCACCCAGAGCAGCCCGCAGCAGACCAGCCCGAGCACCGTGTCGACGCCGACCATCCAGTCGTGCGGCAGCGCGATCGCCGCCTCCGGGTTGGGCGACAGGGCGTCGAAGGTGACGAACAGCACCCACAGCAGCCCGAGCAGGAACGCCAGGCCATCCACCACCCAGTCACGTGTGGTGCGGCGCGGCCGCTCCCGGACACGCTCGGCCGGCACCACCAGCTCCCCTGGCAGCAGCCACGGGTGCTCCGGAACGGCGATGCTGGTCACGACGCCATGCTAGGCAGCCGACGGGCGACACGACCAGCTACCAAAGTCGAGATCCGATGATCGACCAAGGTCGAGACGGCACCGACCGGTGGCCGCAGCGGATGGCCGGGCGGCGCGGGCAGGCTCAACCGCATGATCACCGTAGAGAACCTCACCAAGCGGTACGGGCCACACCCGGCCGTGGACGACGTGTCGTTCCAGTGCGAGCCGGGCACCGTCACCGGTTTCCTCGGCCCCAACG
>NZ_JBEYSL010000331.1:0-7829 GCF_040642735.1 Micromonospora sp. NPDC047753
AGCTCGCAGAGCTGCATCATCGGCACCGGGGAGAAGAAGTGCGTGCCGACCACCGCCTCGGGCCGCTCGGTCACCGCGGCGATCTGGGTGACCGGCGGCCGTCCAGCCGCCGCCCGCCAGGACCGTCTGCCGCAGCAGCCTGTCCCCCGCGGCGAACGTCGGCATCGGTCCTCCCGTTGGTACACGGATGCCCTGGGTGGGCACGTCTACCCACCCAGGGCCCCACGTGTGCGTGGATCAGTTGCAGGTCGTGACGGAGAGCGAGCTGTCGCCGCAGAGCAGCAGGCTCGCCCGGCTACCGCCACCGGTACGGTCGGCCGGAGCCATCTCCAGGCCCTGGAGGTCCAGAAGTGCCATGTCGTTCACCTCCCTTCCATCCGTTCGCCGATCGGGTCGCCCCCGCTGTCGCGAGGGAGTCTGTCCGCGCCCGGCAGGGGCGCGAGAAAGGGCAGCGCCGGCGGCTGGTCGTGCCGCGCGCTGGCCAGCGCGTACAGCACGCCGGCGGTGCCGGTGCCGAAGTCCATGGAGAGGCGCAGCAACTGCTCACCGGGGAAGGCGGTCCCCTCCCGGTACGGCAGCGCGTGCCAGGCCAGCCGGTCCACCTGCGCGCGAAGTTCGAGGCGGTCGGCGGCGTCGGTCGAGGCGGCGAGGTAGGCGATGATGCCGGCCCGGCCGGCGAAGAGCCCGGACTGCGCGTAGAACGGTGAGCGCGCCGCGCGGCGGACACCCGCGCTCGCCTCGGCGAACTGCTCGTCGGCCCGGTGGCGCAGGTACTGGTCGAGGACCAGCCCGATCCCGACACTGCCGTGCGCCAGGTAGGGCATGGTGCGCCAGCCCTCATTGACCTCCAGGGCACCGTCCGGGCGCAGCACACACCGGCGCAGATCCTGACGCAGCGCCGTGGCGGCGTGCTCCAGCAGCTCGTCGTCGCCGCTGAGTTCGTAGAGCCGCAACAGCATCAGCGCCGGTCCGGTCCGGCCCCGCAGCAGCCCGGCGTACGGGTTCCGTCCGCCGCTGACGTCCGGGCCCGGGTCGTCGGCCAGGTGCCCGATCACACGCTCGGCGGCCCGCCACGCGGCGTCGTACAGCGACAGCTCCCCGGTACGCGTGGCCATCTCGGCCAGGTTGAGCGCGATCCCGGACAGTCCGCTGGCCAGGCTGTGGTCGAGCCCGTCGAGGGGTTCCCGCAGGCAGATGTCGACAACGTCAAGCGCGTCCTGCCGGCGTCCGAGGTGAGCGAGGGCGTAGGCGACGCCATGCAGCCCGTCGTAGAAGCCGCAGCGGGTTCCGGACGGGGGCGACGTCGCCCGCCGCACCAGCCACTCTTCGTGCTCGGGCCACCGTCCGGCGCCGCTCTTGTCGAGCGCGTGCAGCACTCCCGCCGCCCCGTGGGCGAGGTTGAGGCCGCCGCTGCGAAACTGCTCGATGTCACCGGGGAAGAGCCGGTCGTCGCGCTCGGGGGTGGCGCTGGCCAGGATCGCGGTCGTCAACTGGTCCCGCGACGTGGGCCGGTCGTCGGCGCCGAGATCCCCTCGCGGGTCCGCTGTGACACGCGGCTCACCGGTGATCTCCTCGACCGCCGGATCGAGGAAGGACCTCGGCACCGGGAAGTTCGCGGCGATGATGTCGGCCAGGTGAGTCACCTTCGCCGGGGCGAGCCGGACGAGCTGGGTCAGTGGCAGGAACAGCGCCAGCCGCAGGCACGCCAGGGCGTACCGGTCGACCGCGGGTCCGCTGCGGTCCCTCGGGGCCGCGAAGCCCTGGTTGCGCAGCCCGGGTCGGCGGTGCCCGGCGATCGGGGCGGCCACCTCGAAGTCGACCAGGGCGACCCGGTCGTCCGGCCGGATCATGATGTTGAACAGGTGCAGGTCCCCGTAGACCAGGCCGCGTTCGTGGATCGCCGCCACGACGGACTCGACCTGCTCGTAGGTCTGGCGGGCCCACCGCGCGTACTCCGCCCGGTCGCCGTCGGTCGCGTCGGCGTCGATCAGCGGGTACCGGTCGACCAGCACCTTGTTGAGCGGTCGGCCCTCGATGAACTCGAGCGCGAGGAACCGGTGCTCGCCGAGAACGAACTCGTCGTGCACCCGAGGCACCTGCGGCAGGTCGGCGAGTTTCCGCAGGGCCTGCGCCTCACGGGCCAGCCGGGCGACGGCGTCGGTGCCGTCGGCGTCCAGGCCGGCATGGGGCCGGGCCTCCTTGAGCACCACCTCGGTGTCGGTACGCAGGTCCCTGCCCACGTACAGCCCGCCGCCGTTCGAGAAGTGGATCACCCGTTCGATCCGGTACGGCACCTCGTTGGTGCTGGTGTCGTTGCGGGCGGCCAGGTGCGGGCCGAGGAAGTCGGGCAGCGTGACCCAGGCGGGTACGTGGAAGACGGGCTCGCGGCGGTCGGGCACCAGCGTGCCGGAGTCGTCCTCGATCGCCGGCACCACCTGGCCGTCGGGTGAGTGGCAGTAGCGGGCGGCGAAGCCGCCGTAGCGCACGTGGACCGGGCCGGCGCCGTAGCGGAGGTCACTGAGGATGTACGGTCCGGTCTCGCCGGTCAGCAGCTCGTCGAGTTCCTTGCAGGCCAGCTCCAGCTCCGCGTCGTCGCGCGGATAGACAGTGACGAACTTGCCGCTGGCGGCCCGGGCGGCGTACTTGGAGTTGCGCAGCAGCAGGGTGCGCGGCCCGCGCAGGAACTTGAAGGACAGGCCGCGGGGGACGCAGTAGTTCCAGACCGCGTCCAGCACCCGCTCGGCGTTCGCCAGACCCGCCGACACATGAATCTTCCAGCCCTGCTGCGGCAGCGAGCCGCCGTCCGGCGCGTAGATCAGCCAGTCGTCGAGCGGCTCACGGCGCCAGCCGGTCGGAACCGGTCGTTCGGCAGCCGGGAAGACGGGCTGCGCGACGGCGCTGCCGAGCGAGTCGTAGAACAACCGATCCGCGGCGCAGTAGCTGTCGTAGCGTTCGTCCACCGTCTCGCCGCCTCTCGAACTCGGCCGGCTGTTGTTCCGGCGTCGAATCGAGTCTCATCGACGGGACGTGGTGGGCTCCAGTGCGCTTAGTCACGACGTTGGATGCGGTGCGCACAGGCACTCATGACATTAGTCAGGCCCGCCCGCCGTAGACAGCGGCGCCCATCGGCTTGTCGACGTCGAGGTCCGTCACTGCGGCGACCCGGGCGATCATCATGTACTGCCCGATCACCATCAGGAGCTCGACCACCTCGCGCGGGGAGAGCAGCCCGGTCAGCGCGGTGGTGGTGTCGTCGGGCGGGCGGACGTCACGGACGACGTCGGTCGTGAAGCGCAGGACGATCCGTTGCTCTGCCGTGAAACAGTCGTCCCGGATCTCGTCGCGCCCGAGCGCGTGGATCATCTCGTCCGTGGCGCCGACGGAGCGGGCGATGGGCTCGTGCTGAACCCACTCGTATGTCACGTTGCTCAACTGAGCGACTCGCAGGATCGCGATTTCGCGGAGCAGTGGGTCGAGGGCCAGGTCCTTGAGCAGCGTGCCGCCCCAGCGCATCCAGTCTGGAAACGCCGTCTCGGCGTGGGCCATGACGCGGAAGAAGCCCAGAGGAAGCGCGGCCTGCAGCGTCTCTCGGACCGGCACCGGGGCGTCGGCGGGGTTCACGTACGGCAAGCGACTCATGTTTCCCCTTGTAAGCAGTAAATCGGGTTAAACCGACCATATCCAATCCCGATTGCGCCCGCCGCAGTTCCGTCCCGGGGGACCCGGCGGCGGTGCGGCGATGAGCACCCGCGCGAGGAGGGTGCTGGTGGCCGGTCGAACCCCCGCTGACGCTCGTCGATGTTGCGAAGCCGATCCAGACGTGCTGGAATGGCTCATATCGCCGCAGCGCGGGGGCAACCGCGCTGGGAACGGCCAGCACGGGA
The DNA here is from genome assembly GCF_040642735.1 of Micromonospora sp. NPDC047753. Classification (NCBI taxonomy): domain Bacteria; kingdom Bacillati; phylum Actinomycetota; class Actinomycetes; order Micromonosporales; family Micromonosporaceae; genus Micromonospora; species Micromonospora sp. NPDC047753. The sequence goes on from NZ_JBEYSL010000331.1 coordinate 3,885, forward strand.
GCATCGCAGCGCCGGCAGCGCGCCGCCTCGGCGGACGCTCGCCTGGCGGATCGCCGGGCCACCTCTACGACGACGGGCGCTTTGCCGGGCAATCATCCTCGCCCGCCGTAGGCAACCCCCTGGCACGTGTCCCCCACGGCTGACGCGCTCGACGCCTGACCCGCCGGGGGCGTCCGATTCGGCCTGCCAGCACCAGAACCGGCGACGAGGTGAGAAGCAACAATGATGTCCCGAGAGAACTTCGCGGGTTGGTACCGAAACCGCTTCGTGTGGGTAGCGGTGATCCTGCTGGTGGTGTCGGCCGGCGTTGTCGTACTGGTCAACCGGACCGACCCGGCGGCGAAGCCGGCGGATCTGCAGTCGCAGATCATCGCCCGGATGCGCACCACGCTCGAGAAGGCGGACCCGGGGCAGCACAACCACGCCGGCCACGGTGCCCAACAGGCGGCCACCGCGGAGAAGGCGGCAGTGATCTGCGGGGTCCGCGTCTACGGTTACGAGCCGACCGAGGCCACCGCGCTCGCCGACGTGCAGACCGTCTACGGCTTTCACCTCTGCGGGGTCGCCGAGAAGCAGCGCCCCTGGGACGTGGCGGTCAAACTGGCCGGTCCGGTGATCATGGACGTGTCCACCACACCTCCGGGCATCCAGGTGGTCGAGGCGACCGCCGACGTCAGGTTCATCGACCGACTGCGGCAGATGTTCCCGCCCAAGTACGCCGAGCCCGCGACGAGGGAAGCGCTGACCGAGTCGGAGATGGCCGACCTTCGGCGTCGGTACGACGCCGCAGCCGGCCTGTAACCAGGCTGGGCGGCCGGTGCCGTGGACGTATCCCGCACCCGGATCCGAACCGGGCGGCTGCGGACACCCCGGTCAGCTCGATCCACATCCGACCATAGATAGATAAGCATTGATATCTAAGTCGATAGATGCAACAGTTGGCTTGGGAGCGTTCCCATTCTGAGTTGCAGTCCCGAAGAGCGGAGGATGAACAGTGCGTTCACTCAAGTCCGATCGATCCGGCGGACGATCCCGGTCACCAGTCCGTCGGTCCCTGCGAGCATTCGTCATGGTGTTCGCCATCGTGGCCGGCATGCTGCCCTTCACCGGGGCAGCCCAGGCCCACGGCACGATCATCAACCCGATGAGCCGCGCCTACCAGTGCTGGAAGACGTGGGGCAACCAGCACATGAACCCCGCCATGCAGCAGCAGGACCCCATGTGTTGGCAGGCGTTCCAGGCCAACCCCGACACCATGTGGAACTGGATGAGCCAGTTGCGGGACGGCCTCGGCGGCCAGTACCAGGCTCGCACCCCGGACGGCCAGCTGTGCAGCAACGCCCTGTCCAGGAACGACAGCGTGAACCAGCCAGGCGCGTGGAAGACGACCACCGTCAGCCGCAACCTCACGGTCCAGCTGTACGACCAGGCCAGCCACGGCGCTGACTACTTCCAGGTCTACGTCACCAAGCAGGGGTTCAACCCGTCCACCCAGAAACTCGGATGGGGCAACCTCGACCTGATCACGACGACCGGGCGCTACGCGCCGGCGCAGAACATCTCGTTCAACGTCTCGCTCCCGTCACGCAGCGGGAACCACATCCTGTTCGTGCTCTGGCGGGCGTCGCACCTGGACCAGACCTACATGTGGTGCAGCGACATCAACGTCACCTGATCGGGACGACCGAAGCAACAGAGTTGATCCGGCTCAGGGCGCCAGCGCCCTGAGCCGGATTGCTCTTTCGGCCCTGCCCTCATTTCGCTGCGGCGGCGGGGCGCTGGTCGCGTCGCCCCCCGACGCCGAGCGAGACCGTGTAACCGCTGGTGATATCACCAGCCAGGGCGCCGAGCTGGCTGACGTCGCCGCCCTTCGTGGATTCACCGTGTCGGGTGTGGTTGATCGTCGCACGTCGACTGCACCGTGCAGAAGGTGCGAAAGTTGAAGGAAAGGCCGAATCCCGACAGATGCTGCGGATCGTCTCTACATAGGCTCTGAGCAGGGAATTCATCCCTGCACCGTCGCCGAAAACGGCGTCGGATTCCACCGAGGAGTCCGACGGTGCATCTGATCAAGGAAGTGCCCCTCATGCACCGTACGCTTCGCCGAGGGCTGCTCGCAGCCGCCACAATGATCGTCGTCAGCATCGGGATCACCGCGACGCCAGTCACCGCCGCCCCACCAAGCCACAGCACAGCAGCGAGCATCCCGGCTCGCGGCCTGCCCCTGTTGGGCACTGGGACCTGCACCCTGCTGTGGGACCTGCTGAACGCCGGAGGCCGAAACGGGCTCGTCGCCATCGGTCTCACCGACGGTCAGCACCTGATCAAGTTCGCCGCCAACCGCCCCGCCCTGGCCTGCACCATCGGCTCGGTCGACCTGCCCGGCAGCGAAGCGCTCATCGGCATCGACTTTCGCGTCCAGGACGGAAGGCTCTACGGCGTCGGCAACAACGGCGGCATCTACGCGCTGGACACGCGCACCGCGGCGGCCACGAAGATCAGCCAGCTGACCGTCGCGCTGAGCGGCACGTCGTTCGGCGTCGATTTCAACCCCGCCGCCGACCGACTCCGGATCATCAGCGACACCGGGCAGAACCTGCGCCACAACATCAACCCCGGCGGCACGACCCTTGTCGACGGCCCTCTCACCTACCCGCCCAGCACCGCCGCCGTCGGTGTCACCGGTGCGGCGTACACCAACAACGACCTGAACCCCGCCACCGCTACCACCCTCTTCGACATCGACACCACCCTCGACCAGGTTGTCCTGCAATCCCCCGCCAACTCGGGGCAACTGGCCGCCACCGGCGCACTGGGGGTGAACGCGAACCTCCAAGCAGGCTTCGACATCCACAGCCCGCTGAGTGGAGACCGCGCCCTGGCCAACAACGCCTACGCCGTCCTCAACGGCGTCGGCGGCTCCCGGCTGTACCGGGTCGACCTCCTCACCGGGGCGGCTCAGACGACAGGCGTGTTCAACGGGCACGTGGTCCTCGACCTCGCCCTGCTTCTGCGGCAGTGACCATCGGGTGGGGTGTCGGGCCGCACCCCTCCCACACTCGTCCACCCTCAGGTTCGCACCGCCATGTCGACCTGTGACCGGCAACCGCCGCGTCAGTCGAGGCGGATGCTTGCCAGTGCCAGTCGTTGGAGCGGCTCGGTCTCGTTCCACTGGCTGTCCTGCGTGATCCAGGACAGGCTGTAAGCGCGGGTCCTGCTCTCGTTGATCAGCAGCCGGCGGGCGTGCAGCCGCGTGCCGCCGGCCTGGTCGCAGGTGTACTCCCACTCCGCCGCGCCGCCCGGGCGGATGACCGGCCCAATACTGATCCTCTGGTAGCCGGCCAACGCCCCTGTGGTCAACGCGTCGCGCTCGGCGGCCTCCCACCGCTTCGACGGTACGGAGGAAGCTGTCGCGGCGGGGTCGACGGCGATGGCCCGCACCTCGGCGGGATCGCGGAAGCACACCAGTGCACCCTCGGTGTGCCGGCTCCATCCCTCGGGCACCGCCAGCAGAAATCCGGCGGGGTCCTGGTGCCACGCCCAACCGTTCGGCAGGGCGTACGGCAGCGGTGCGCCAGGCGCTCGCAGAGGCTCGGCCCCGCTGGAGTCGGCGTCCTCCAGGCAGGGGTGGGCCGGCGGTGCCGTCGCGGTCGATTCCACCACGCCGGCGGCCGCACCGCCTGGTTCGGCCGCCGAAAGGCTGTCCTCGCCACGCCAGCCGCCGATCACCGCACCGGTTGCCGTGACGACGACGGCCGCGACCGCCAGCAGGCCCACCACGGCACCGGCGAACGCCCAGCCGGTCGTCCGATCACGGGAGGTGGGTGTCAAGACCGGAATGACCATTGTGGTTACGCCCTCCGGCACCCCGGCCGCTACCCGACCACCCAGCGGGTGCCGGACCCGGCTCCTGTAGGGCGGCGTGCGCCGTGGCGGCCTGCGACA
>NZ_JBEYSL010000332.1:0-7825 GCF_040642735.1 Micromonospora sp. NPDC047753
GTTCCTCGCCCTCGTGCACGTCCACCTCTGGCCACTCCGTGCCCGGGGCGAAGTCGTACATCCAGCCACGGGCCCGCTCGGTCACCGGCAGGCGCCGCCGGATGATGCCGGGCACGACCTCGACGGGTTCCACCTCGTCGACCTGCAGGATCTGCACATCATCGGATGCATTGGTCATGCAGTCATGATCGTCGTGTTCGCGCCGCACCGGCTAGTGTCTGCAATGACGTTGACAGGTACATTCCTGCCATGGTCATTCATCGGGTGGTCGCCCTGGTGCTGCCGCCGCAGTCCACCTTCGAACTCGCCTGTGTCGCCGAGGTGTTCGGCGTGCGGCGCCCCGGTCTACCAGTCAACTACCGGTTCGATGTGTGTGCCGAGCAGCCGGGCATGGTGCCCACGCTGGCTGGTTACGACATGGCGGTCACCAGCGGGCTGCACGCGCTCGAGACCGCGGACACTGTGGTGATTCCGGGTTGGCAACGCAGGGAGCAGCCCGCGCCGGCCGCCGTGATCGATGCGCTGTGGCGCGCTCACCGGCGCGGTGCCCGGATCGTCGCCATCTGCTCCGGCGCTTTCCTGCTCGCCCACGCCGGCCTGCTCGATCAGCGCAGGGCGACGACTCACTGGCGGATGGCGGCCGAGTTCGGTGCCCGGTTTCCAGGCGTGCAGGTCGAAGCCGACAGTCTGTACATCGACCTCGGCGACGTCGCGACAAGCGCGGGGACCGCGGCCGGCATCGACCTGTGCCTGCACCTGGTCCGCAATGACCACGGCGCCGCTCACGCCAACCAGATCGCCCGGCACATGGTCATGCCGCCACATCGCGAGGGCGGGCAGCTGCAGTACGCAGCAGCATCCCGGACCGCGCACACTCCGGTGTCCCTGGGACCAGTGCTCGACTGGGCCACGGAGAGATTGCAAGATCCGCTCACCGTCAACGACCTCGCCACGCAGGCCAGAATGTCCCCGCGTACGTTCGCCCGCAGGTTCACCGCGCAACTGGGTGTCAGCCCAGGACAGTGGCTGCTCCAGCAGCGGATCACGGCTGCACGAGCACTGTTGGAGGAGACCGATCTGCCGGTCGAGACAATCGCGACCAGAGTCGGCCTGTCCACGGCCACCAACCTGCGCCGCCGTTTCCGCGCCACGGTGAACACCACGCCAGCCGCCTACCGCCGCTCCTTCGGCCGCGGCGCGAGCGCGTAGACCGCACGCCACCACACCTGGCCCACGCTGCCCGTTCGGCACGTGGAGAGCGGGGACCCGCGCACCCGCGGTCCGGTCCGGCGTCGCGATTTCGCAGGCCCTGGCGCCTCAGACCGCCTCGCCACCCAAAGCGGCGTGCTTACGGCGGTCGTAGTGGCGCGCCACTCGCACCCGGTTTCCGCAGGAGTTGCCGCACCATTCGCGGTTGGGCCGGTCACGGAGGAACAGCAGTACGCATCCGGGCGCCGCACATGTACCCAGGTGGCCGGCGGCGACGAGGGCGACAGCGTCGGCGGCAACCTCGGCGATGACACCGGTCATGGCCGCTGCTCCGTGTCGCGTCGTCAGTCGTGGCCCCGTATCGGCAAAGACGAGCTCCTGCCAGCGCGGCGCCATTCGGGCGGCGGCGTTGAGGCTCTCCACGTCCACTGCGGCGGGAATCTGGCTGGCCGAGACGGCACCAGCGATGGCACGGATGGCAGTTCGGATGCCTCGGACGGCAGCCAGCTCGGCGGAACCTACGGCGCGCAGCGCCTCGTCGTCGACCGGCACGGCGCACAGGAAGCTGACGCGGCCAAGCCAAGCGGCGAGATCCGCAGGTGTCTGAAGCTCGTCACAGACCTCCCCCCGACGAGTGCGGACGGTATTGGCGAGCTCGATCGCAAGACGCACGAACTAATGATACCTGCCCCTTGTGGCCATTAGTTCCCCCTGTTAACTTCTAACGGCCGCTGGTGAAACGACCATTAGGAAGGCTGCGAATGACCGATCAGAGCATCATCACGGGCCACGTCGGGTTGAACGTCACCGACCTCGACCGCTCGCTCGACTTCTACAGTCAGGCGCTCGACATCGAGGTCATCGGCCGCTCAGATGTCGACGGCAGGCGCCACGGCTTCCTCGGCCGCCACGACCTGCTCATGATCACACTCTGGCAGCAGAGTCGCGCGCCGTTCGCGGCTGACCGCGCCGGCCTGCACCACCTCTCGTTCCAGGTCGCCGACGTCCCGGCCCTGAACGAGGTCGAGCGCCGACTGCGCAGGCTGGGTGCCGACATCCGCGACGACAACGGTGTGCCGGGTGAGCTGGCCGCCGCCGGGCAGCTGTTCTGCTACGACCCTGACGGCATCCGCCTTGAGGTGTACGCCTTCCAGCGTCCGCCCCGGCCGGCGACCGCCACCGGCGACGGCCCGCCGTGCGGCTTCTTCTAGGGGTATGGCATGAGAATCCACTCAGGCGAGGTGTACGTCCAACGCAGGTCCGGCTACACACGCGAAGGGCTCGGCTCGGCCAGCATCGGCGTGCGCCTTCCGGAGATCGCGCGCCAGTTCCTCATCCGCCAGCGCATGGTGGTGATCGGCGGACACGACACGGCCGGAGCGTTATGGGCGAGCCCGTTGTATGGACCACCCGGCTTCCTGCGTGCCAGCGGCGAGCGCGGTGTGATCGCGGACGCCGCGCCCGCCGCGGGCGACCCACTGGAAGCGGCGTTCGCCGCCCCGGCTCCTCTCGGTGCACTCGCCATCGAGCCGGCCACCCGCCACCGCATGCGCATCAACGGCACAGGTCACGTTCAAGGGCATCGGCTCATCATCACGGCCGACCAGATCTTTGCGAACTGCCCGAGGCACATCACCCGCCGGGAGGCCCACGGTGACGTCACCACAGGTACCTTTGCGGCCCCCAGCGACCGGCTTTCCGACGAGCAACTACGCGTCGTGGCCGGTGCCGACACGTTTTTCATAGCCACCGGCGCCGAAGGCCATGGAGCGGATGTCTCGCACCGCGGCGGCAGCCCCGGGTTTGTCGTCGGCCGCAGCGCCACCACGCTGTCCTGGCCGGAATACCGCGGCAACGCCATGTACATGACCCTCGGCAATATCCACGTACAGCCGCGTTGCGGCCTGCTGTTCATCGACTGGACCGGCTCCCGACCTGCCCTACAGGTGACGGGCAGTGCCTCCATTGACTGGAACCCCGACCGGTTGGCAGATCACCCGGGCGCAGAGCGCATGGTCGACATCGTCATCGACAGTGTCGTCGAGACGCCGGGACACGCGCTGATGTGGCGTTCGCTGTGAGTTGGCCCGCAAACCTTCCACCCCGGACCGCGATGCCGGGCCCATCGACGACCGATGCATCGGATGAGAGACCGGAGGCCGTGCTCGGCTCACGGCTCAGTTCGCCACCGCCCCGATGGGCGGCCCGGTCGGGATCTTGAGATTAGCGAGAAAAGCCTCTACCGCAGGGGTTCGAGCCAGGTGGCTCCAGACGAGGTACTCCACGCGGGCCGGCGCATCGGCCACCGCAACGGTGCTCACGCCGCTGAGCCGTGGCACGTAGGCGGAGGGGAGCATGGCGACGCCCAGACCCGCGGCGACGAGCTCAGCCATCAGGTCGGCGGCGGTCACCTCGAACGCGACGTCGCGGACAAGGTTGGCGGCCGCGAACGCCTGATCGGTCTGGGCCCGCCCCGCGCTCCCGGCCGGAAAGTCGACGAAGACCTCGGCAGCGAGCCGGTGGAGATCGACTGTCGGTTCGCACGCGAGCGGATGATCGGGAGCGATCACGGCGACGAGCCGGTCCCGGGCGAGTTCGTGAACGTCAACGCCCTTCGGTGGAACCCCTCCCGGCAGTCCCACGAACGCGATGTCGATGACGCCCTGCTTGATGTGCCCCACGAGTTCGTCACTCCCGCCGACACGCAGTCTCACGCGCACGTGTGGGTACCGCTCCCGGAACGCGCGGAGCGTGGCCGGAATGTCGACGGCCGCAACCGTGGGGATCAGACCCACAGTCACTCGTCCCCGCACCTCCCCCACCGCCGCCGCGACCTCTGCGGCCGCGCGCTCGGCGGCGTCCAGGCACTGGCGGGCGGCGGGGAGGAACGCCACCCCCGCCGGGGTCAGCCGGACCCGGCGGCTGGTCCGCTCGAAGAGCCTCGCGCCGAGTTCCCGTTCCAGGCGCGCAATTTGGTGACTCAACGCGGACTGGACGACCAGGCACCGTTCGGCGGCCCGGGTGAAACTGCTCGTCTCGGCGACGGCGAGAACGTAGCGCAGCTGATGGAACTCCATTGATCCATCTTCCCTGTCGATCGATCAGATGACAAACATGTGTTGGAGTCATCGATAAGCACGTGACCAGAATTTCCCCATGACAAGTTCCGGAGCGGAGAGGCTCCTCCGCGGAGCTGGCGGCGGCACGTTGCCCAGCAACCTGCCGCGCACTGCCCTGACCGCGCTCGCCCCGCTGGCCTGGGGCACCACCTACGTCGTCACCACCGAGCTTCTTCCGCCCAACCACCCGCTGTTCGCGGGACTCCTGCGCGCGTTGCCCGCCGGTCTGGTGGCGCTGGCGGTCACCCGCACACTGCCCAAAGGGGCGTGGTGGGGAAAAGCGGGCGCGCTCGGCGTACTGAACATCGGACTCTTCTTCCCGCTACTCTTCGTCGCGGCCGAGCGGCTACCGGGGGGCGTCGCGGCGACCCTCGGCGCGGTGCAGCCGCTCATCGTCGCCGTCATGGCCACGGCGGTCCTACAGGAGCGGCTCTCCGTCTGGCGTGCCGTCTGGGGCGCGACCGGGGTGTTGGGCGTCGGCCTCGTGGTGATCGGGCCAGATGCCGCGCTCGACCTGGTGGGGATCGTGGCCGGCCTCGTCGGCGCGGCCACGATGGCGCTCGGGGTGACGCTCACCAGGCGCTGGGGACGTCCCGCCGGGGTGAGCCCGATGGCCTTCGCCGGCTGGCAGCTCAGCGCGGGCGGTCTCTTCCTGACGCCCATCACCTTCCTCGTCGAAGGGTCGCCACCAGTGATCGATCCGCCCGCCATACTCGGCTACCTCTGGCTGGGCCTGGTCGGCGGCCTGGCCGCGTATGTCCTGTGGTTCCGGGGCGTCACCACGCTGCCCGTGACCGCCGTCGCGGTTCTCGGTCTACTCTCGCCCCTGGTCGCCGCGCTGCTCGGCGCCATCCTGCTCGATCAGACGCTCGGCCCAATCCAGCTTTGCGGGCTCGGGCTCTCGCTCGCCGCAATCGTCGCGGGACAGCTCCCCACTCCAGCGGGCCCGCCCCAGACGGGCGTGCTGGTTGGACCGGACGGGGCAGCTCGATGAAGATCGCCCCAGTCGGAGCCGCGGAAACTGGTCGAGGGTGAGTTGCCGCCGACGGCTCGTCGCAGGCCCGTGCTGGCACCCGTCGCGTTCCGTACGTGGGCGATTCGCAACGCCTACGGTGGTGCCCAGCGTGCGTCACTCGTGGCTTTCGGTGTCATTGACGTGGATGTCGAGGAGTGCGAGGAATGCCTTCGCCGCGGGCGTGAGCTCGGCCCGGCTCCAAATGACGTGCTCGACGCGGGTCGGCGCGTCCGTGACCTGAATGGTGGTCACGCCGGTGAGCTGCGGCGCGTAGGCGGCCGGGAGCATCGCCACGGCAAGTCCCTGCTCGACCAACCGCGACGTGAGGTAGGCGTTGGTCACCTCGAAGGCGACGTCGCGGCTGAGACCGGCGGAGGCGAATGCCTGATCGGACTGGATTCGCCCGGCGGTCTTGGCCGGCAGGTCGACGAAAACCTCGGTAGAGAGCCGACGCAGGCTGACCGCTGACTCTGCGGCGAGGGGATGGTCCGGGGCGACTACGGCGACGAGCCGGTCGCGGGCGAGCTCTCGGGCGTTGACGCCTTCGGGTCGCGCGGTGGTGGGGAGGCCGAGAAAGGCCGCCTCGACGCTGCCCTGCTTGACCTGCTCGATGAGTTCTTCGCTCGCACCCGCACGAAGGTTGATGCGTACGGAGGGGTACCGCTGACGGAATTCTCGCAGGACGCCGGGAAGGTCGACTGCGGCGACGGTGGAGATCAGGCCGATCACGAGCCGTCCGCGTACCTCACCGACGGCCCCCGCGACCTCGGCGGAAGCCCGCTCTGCGGCGTCCACGCACTGACGGGCGGCGGGTAGGAACGCGGCGCCGGCTTGGGTCAACCGGACACGTCGGCTGGTGCGCTCGAAGAGCTTCGCGCCCAGTTCCCGTTCCAGGCGCGCGATCTGGTGACTGAGCGCGGACTGCACCACCAGGCAACGCTCGGCGGCCCGGGTGAAGCTGCTCGTCTCGGCGACCGCGATCACGTAGCGCATCTGCTGTAGCTCCACGGACTCATCTTCTTTCACGATCGATGAGGTGACAAGCATGTATTGGACTCATTGATCGATTCGGGTGAAGCTTCGAACAGAACCGGCACGCACGCCCGTTGTCCCCTCACGACAAGAAAGAAGACATGCCCACAATCGATGAGCACCCGTACTCGACCCTGAGGTCATGGCTGGGTGTCGCTGTCATCACCGCCAGCCTGTTCACCTTCGTCACCACCGAACTGATGCCCGTCGGCCTGCTCACCCCGGTGAGCGCGAACCTGGATGTGTCCGCGGGCGTCGCCGGATTGATGGTCACGCTGTACGGCATCTCCGCCGGTCTCGGCGTGCCGTTCATCGTCGCGTGGACCAGGCGCATCAACCGGCGCATCCTGCTGTCCGTACTCCTGGCGATCCTGGCTCTGGGTAACCTGCTCACCGCCGCCGCACCGAACTTCGCCCTGGTCCTCACCACCCGGCTCGTCATGGGATTCGCCAATGGCGTCTTCTGGGCCATCGGTGTGAGCATGGCGATGCGCCTCGTACCTGGACGTCTCGCCCCCCGAGCCTCGGCGGTCGCGCTGTCCGGCATCTCGATCGCCGCCGTGGTGGGTATTCCACTCGGCACCTTCCTGGAAAGCCTCACCAACTGGCGAGCCACATTCCTCATCTGGGCCGGCCTCAGCGCGCTGATGTTCCTCGCGGTCACCGTGGCCATTCCCTCGCTGCCCTCGCAGAACGCCGTCCCGGTCCGAGATGTCTTCCGACTCCCGATCCAGTACCCGCAGCTGCGCCTGGTGATGGTCGCCGTGACGCTCTACGTGCTCGGCCACTTCGGCGCGTACACCTACATCCGGCCCTTCGCGGAGGAACATGCGTCGGCGTCGGCCGCCTTCATCACCGTGTTGCTCGTGATCTACGGCGTCGGCGGTACGGCCGGCAACTTCATCGCCGGCCACACGGTGACCAAGAACCTCTGGGTCAGCTTCGTCCTGGCCTGTGCAGGACTCGTGACGGCGATGACGCTGCTGCTCACCATCGGGCACACACGGCCCGGCCTGATCCTCGCCGTTGCCCTCTGGGGAGCGTCCTTCGGCGCCGCGAACCTGTGCCAGATCAACCTGATGCTCGGCGCAGCACCCGGGAAGTTCGAGGCAGCCATGTCCATCAACACCATGGGCTACAACACGTCCATCGCGCTGGGCGCGCTGTTCGGTGGATGGTTCGCCGACAGTCTTGGCGTCAACAGCGCCCTCTGGTTCGGTGTGGCGCTGACGGCCGCCGCGTTGCTCGTCACCGTCGCCATACGTCGGACGACCACTGCGACGGTCTCCGAGGACGAGGTGGCCACCGCCGGGTGACCCGTTGACCGGCAGAAGGGCGAGCCCGCCTGACCAGCGGGCACCTGCCCCGCGGGTCGCTCAGCGGTGAGCGCGCGGGGTGGTTGCCGGGGCGTCGTCGGGCCGTATCCCTCAGCCCCTCTGGATGAGGTATT
>NZ_JBEYSL010000333.1:0-7816 GCF_040642735.1 Micromonospora sp. NPDC047753
CCGCGGTGCCGACGGGGTGCTCTTCTTCCAGTGGCGCGCCTCCCGCGCCGGGGCGGAGAAGTTCCACTCCGCGCTGGTCCCGCACGCCGGGCCGGAGACCAAGGTGTTCCGCGAGGTCTGCCAGCTCGGCGCGGACCTCAAGGCCCTCGCGGAGGTGCGCGGCAGCCGGGTGGACGCCGACGTGGCGATCCTGTTCGACTGGGAGGCGTGGTGGGGTGTCGAGCTGGATTCGCACCCCAGCGCCGACGTCACCTACTCCGACCGGCTGAACGCCCTCTACGGCTCGCTCTGGCGTGCCGGGGTGACGGCCGACATCGTCCACCCGTCGACCGACCTCAGCGGCTACCGGCTGGTCCTGGTGCCGACCCTCTACCTCGTCCGGGACGCCGACGTCGCCGCGCTGCACCGCTTTGTCGAGGCCGGTGGCACGGCGGCGGTCACCTACTTCAGCGGCATCGTCGACGCCGACGACCACATCCGGCTGGGCGGCTACCCGGGCGCGTTCCGGGAGTTGCTCGGCGTCCGGACCGAGGAGTTCTTCCCGCTGCGCGAGGGTGAGCAGGTCCAGTTGGACGACGGCAGCACCGCTGACGTGTGGACCGAGTGGGTGCACCCGGACGGCGCCGACGTGCTCGCCTCGTACACCGATGGGCCCTTGCCGGGAGTGCCGGCGCTGACCCGGCACCGGGTGGGTGACGGCGCCGCCTGGTACGTCGGCACCCGGCTGGACGAGCAGGCCACCGACCGGTTGGTGGCGCGGCTGCTCGCCGAGGCCGACGTCCGCCCGGCGGCGTCGGCACCCTCGGGCGTCGAGGTGGTCCGCCGCCGCGACGCCGACCGGACCTGGCTGTTCGCGATCAACCACACCGACACCGAGGTACGCCTACCGGCGCGCGGCGTCGACCTGTTGACCGGGGGATACTGCGCCGGTGAGCTGGCACTGCCGGCCGGTGAGGTGGCGGTCGTCCGTGAGGATCGGGCCGATGCCTTGGGTGTGAAGGAGGTTCCCTGAGTTGCTCGCCCAGCAGCGGCAGACCGCCATCCTCGATCTGATCCGCCAACGTGGCGGGGTGCGGGTGAGTCACCTGGTCAGTCGGTTCGGCGTCTCCGACATGACGATCCGACGCGACCTGGAGGTGTTGGCCGACCGGGGCCTGGTGGACAAGGTGCACGGCGGCGCGACCCTCGCCGGACCCGGCTCGGCAGAGGAACCCGGCTTCGCCGCGAAGTCGATCCGCCAACAGGCGGAGAAGCGGGCCATCGCCGAGCGGGCGGCGACGATGGTGGAGCCGGGAATGGCCATCGCGCTCTCCGCGGGCACCACCACCGCCGCGCTGGCCACGCTCCTCTCCGACGTACGCGGGTTGACAGTGGTGACGAACTCGATCCCGGTGGCCGACGCGCTCTACCAGAACCCGCGCGCCGACCAGACCGTCGTGCTGACAGGTGGCATCCGTACCCCGTCGGACGCGCTGACCGGGCCGGTGGCCGAGGCGGCGATCAGCGCGCTCAACGTCGACCTGCTCTTCCTCGGTGTGCACGGCCTCAGCCCACGGACCGGCTTCACCACACCCAACCTGCTGGAGGCCGGGGTCAACCGCTGCCTGATCGGTGCCGCGCGTCGACTCGTGGTGCTCGCCGACCACACCAAGTGGGAGACGATCGGCATTGCCACCATCGCCCCGCTGGAGGCCGCCGACGTGCTGATCACCGACCGTGGGCTGCCGGCAGAGGCACGCACCACGATCGGCGAGCAGGTAGGCGAGCTGGTGATCGTGGAACCTGACTAGCCCGGACCATGCGCCTCGGCTGAGAAGAACAACTACATGGCGCCCACCCCAGCCCAGGACTCGAACAAGGGAGCACAGCCATGATCGCGGTGCAGATGCGGTTCGCGGCGATCGTCGTCGTGGGCCTGATCCTCGTCGGGATGCTGAGTTGGGTGGCCGGTTCGTGGCCCGCCGACCAGAGCCGGGCGACTGTCGATCACTGCTATGTGACCCACGATCGGCTGGAGGCCATGCACAGCCGGTGCGTCGGCAACTGGACCCGCGGCGGCCGCGGGCGGCAGGGGCCGATCCACGGCGTCGACGTCCAGGAGTCCTGGAAGATCATCGACGACAAGCCCAGCAGCGCGTACGAGTGGGAGGTGGCCGTCCCAGCCTCGGCTCGACAGCCACGCGTACTCGCCGACACCCGGCAGGCATGGACGTTGTCGCCGCGTGCCCTGCCCTGGGGCCTGGTCCCCGCCGGTCTCGTGGCGCTGCTGGCTGCGCTCGCCTGGTTGATCACCGCGGTGGTCAGGGTGCCGCAGCGAGCACGGCTGGACGTGCCCGTCTCCCCGTCGTCATCGCCCAGACTGTAGATCGATCTGTGAACCGTCGTCCGGCAGGCAGACGCCGACGTGGTCGGCCTGCCGCGCGCAGCGGCGGCGACCGGGCATGAGCCGGTCGCAGAAGACCCAGTGTCGTACGTGCTGCGCGTCCTCGGCCGAGACGGTGGTGCCGCCGAGGTCGACCTGCGGCATGGAGGCCAGCGAACGGGCGAGCGTCCGCGCCAGGTCCAATGCCTCGGCCAGGTCGGTGACCGCCACCGGCAGGTGGATCACGTGCCGAGGCCTCTGCGGGTGCGTCTCGACGGCGAACCGCGGCAACGGCGTGAAGAGCCCGCTGTACTGATGCTCCCGGCCCGGGCTCACGGCTGACCCCGCTCGGACCAGGCGCTCTGCCAGTCGCGCAGCGCCCGCTTCACCCGGGCGTTCTCCTCGCTGAGCCGAGCGACATCGTGGTGCAACGTCGCAAGGTCGAGCGCGACGCGGTGCAGGAACCGTCGTACCTCCCCGGGGTCCAGGCCTCGTCGGCCGAAACCGACGACGGTGAAGTGCCGGTCCCGGACCTGGCTCGGGTGCAGCCGAGCCAGCCGGGCGCTGCCGTTGAGCGTGCCGTCGTAGATCGTCCCTCGGGTCATTCATCACCTCGCGCGTCGTCGACCAATGGGCGGGTCAGGGTCGCGAAGGGCCCTTTGCCGTGGTAGTTATTCGTTCAAGTCGGTTCGGAGCCGGGATTCGCACATCCCGACGCTCCAGTTGAGACCCGACGAGAGCCGGTATGCGGATGCCACTCGCGAGGCCGTCTCTCGTCACCTTCTCGGCTGTTGGCACAGCCGCGGTTGCCGTGTTTGCACCGGGCGTCCCCGGGGGCCGGTGATCACCTTCACCCGGAGGCCACATTTCCAGTGGCTTGGAGCTGGAGCAATGGTTCCTGCGTGGGCGTCGCCAACATATTTGAGAGGTGGATCATGCCGCACAAGCCGTTCATCCGAACCTTGCGTGCGCAGTGGCTGGGTCAGCAATTGCGGATCCTGCGGGAGGAGCGGGGGATGACGCTCAAGTTGGTCGCCGAGCATCTGCAACGAGACATGTCCGCGCTCGGACGGTACGAACGCGCGGACTGGCCGATTCGCAAGGGTGATGTGATCGCGCTGCTGGATCTCTACGGATTCCACCACGCGACCGAGCGGGCCCGCCTCCTGGCGCTTGCCGAGGAGGTATGGCGCACCGACCGGTGGGACGAGGACTACGGCGACGTCGTGGACGCCTCCTTCATCGAATATCCCTGGTTGGAGGGTCGCGCGGAGCAGGTCTGCTGCTTTCACCTCACACTGGTTCCAGGGCTGCTTCAAACCCGCGAGTACGCCGAGGCCTTGATTCGTAACGCAGCAGAACCGGGAGTTACCGAAGGCACGATCAATCGCTGGGTGGAACTTCGGATGAGCCGTCAAGAGGTCCTGAGGCGACGGCGCCCCCTCAGGATCTCGGCGGTGATCGACGAGGGTGCGCTGCGTCGGATGGTCGGTGGGCCGGAGGTACGCGGGCGACAGCTGCACCACCTGGCGCAGGCGCAGCGAATGAACAACGTGGCAATCAGAGTCATGCCGTTCGACGTGGGCCTGCATCAGGGGCTCGACGGCACGTTCTGGATATTCCGTCTGCCGGAGCCGTATCCTGCGGTGGCCTACGTGGAGTCTCTGGGAGGGCGGCTCTACCTGGAGTGGCCGAAGGCTGAGCGCTTTGTTCGTGCCTATGGTCGTCTGCTGGACTCATCGCTCACCGAGAGCGAATCAACGAAGTTGATCACGAGCATCGCGGAGGAATTGTCATGAACGAGAGCATTCCTGATGTCGCCTGGCACATCAGCAGCAAGAGTGACAGCAACGGTGGTAGCTGTGTCGAGGCGGGGCCGGTGCTGGACGGGTCTGGTCGGGTGGCGGTGCGCGACAGCAAGGATCGCGCGGCGGCAACCCTCGTTTACAGCGCCGACCGATGGACCGCGTTCGTCGCCGAGGTGAAGGACGGCGCGTTCGCCCGCACCCAACCCTGATCGACTCGGCTTCCTGCAAACCGGGGTAACCCGGTCGCGAGGACACCCCGCTTTCTAGGAAGCCGAGTCGATCTATCTGGGTGGCCGAGCGCCCGATTCGTCTGCGACATCAGCTCCTCCCATCGCGTGGCGCTTCACAGCCACCTCACAGGGGTGCCGGATAGGGTGCCGTTCGAGTCAACGTCCGACTCCAACCTGGAGCGGTCGGCGTCGCACAGGAGTTCCGATGGTCTTCAAGAAGATGTTGAGCGCGTTCGGTGTGGGCGGTCCCAGCGTGGACACCGTGCTGACCAACCCCAACACCCGGCCCGGCCTGACCCTCGACGGGCAGGTCAACCTCGTCGGCGGCGACGCTGAGGCAGCCATCGAGCAGGTGGTGATCGGCCTGGTCACCCGGGTCGAGGTCGAGGGACACGACACCGAGTACGCGGGCACCATGGAGTTCCACCGCATGGCGGTCAGCGGTGCGCTCCAGCTCGCCCCGAAGCAGCAGCTCTCGATTCCGTTCCAGCTGCCGGTGCCGTGGGAGACCCCGATCACTGACGTGTACGGCCAGCGCCTGCACGGCATGACGATGGGTCTGCGCACCGAGTTGGCGATCGCCCGCGCCGTGGACAAGAGCGACCTGGACCAGGTGGCGGTGCACCCGCTGCCGGTGCACGAGCGGATTCTGGAGGCGTTCCAGCGGCTCGGCTTCCGGTTCAAGCACGCCGACCTGGAGCGTGGGCACATCCGGGGCGTGCAGCAGACGCTGCCATTCTACCAGGAGATCGAGTTCTTCGCCTCCCCGCAGTACGCGAGCACCATCAACGAGGTCGAACTGACCTTCGTGACCAGCCAGCGCGGTGTTGAGGTCATCCTGGAGTGCGACAAGCGCGGTGGGTTCCTCAGCGCCGGGCACGACGCGTTCGGCCGCTACCAGGTGGCGCACACCGACGCTGACCGGGTGGACTGGGCGCAGGTCGTCGACGGTTGGCTGCGCGAGACCACGTCCCGCTACGGCAGCCTGCGCTCCCAGTACGGCCCGAGCCACGGATACGGCCCGGGTCACGGCCACGGTCACGGCCGCGGCGGGATGGGCGTGGGTGGCGTGGTGGCCGGCGCGGCGCTCGGTGTCGCCGGCGGCATGATCGCCGGCGAGATGATGGAGGACGCGTTCGAGGGCGACTTCGGCGACTTCGGCGGCGACGAGTAACGGGTCCACGCACGACAGTGGCCTCCGGGAGAGCCTCCCGGAGGCCACTGTGAGCTGAGGCCGGTCAGTGCCGGGCCTTGCGCTCCTCGCTGCTGCGGTGATTGCTGCCGGCCTTGGCCAGGCCTCGGCTACCGAGGTAGCCAAGCGTCAGCAGGGTGATCAGGAACCAGGCGTTGTCGGCCCGGAAGATGTCCACCCCAGCGGAGTTCTGCCCGACGACCTGCGACGCGCCCAGTACGGCGGCCACCGCGATCAGGTAGATCCAGAACTCGGTGGTCTTGAACGCCTGCTTGGTCTCCGTACCGGGTGCCTGCATGTCGTTCCGGTGCCCGTCCCGCATGACCGGCATCTGCTGGGTCTGCATGTCCCGCATCTGAGCGGGGTTCTGCGGGTCGTTCATGGGCCGGTTCATCGGCCGGGTGGAAGCAGCCTGCGTGCTCATCTGGTCCTCCTCAGGATGCGATGAGTCGTACCTGCATTCCCTCGCCCCGCTACCGCGTTTCGGCCACGGCACGGTTCGCTTTCGTGGCGGGGACAACCCCCGACTACCCGAGGCCCCGGAGCAGGTAACACCGATCGCCGGCCGGAAAAATCCGGCCGGCGATCGCGTGGTCGGCAGGTCAGCGCAGGCCGTTGCGCATCGCCACGCTCACCAGAAGGCCCGGGTCGTCGGTGATGATGCCGTCCACGCCCAGGTCGATGACCCGCTGCATCACGGTGGCGTCATCGACGGTGTACGGGATCACCTTCAGCTTGTCGCGCGTCTGAAGGGTCCGGACGTCCGGTCCGTGGAAGTATGCCGGGTTCTCCCGCAGGTACCAGTCGGCCGAGGCGACAGTGCCCTGCTTCGGGTCGTGCACCTGCCAGTTGGCGGAGACAGTGCCAGCGCCCGCGGCCCGGGTCAGCTTGCCGAGGTCCTGGTACTTCCACCAGTCCAGCCCACCGGTCCAGGGGCTCTTCACCGACGGGTTGCCGTAGACCGCCTCCAGCGAGCACTCGTCGGCGAGGGTCGCGCACTCGGCCGGGCCGTACTGCCAGACCAGGCCGACGGTGCCGATCCGCCGGTCGAGCTGCCGGGCGTACGTGATGGTGCGCCAGTCGAACGACTGGATGGTGGCCCGGCTGGTGAAGCCGGCCCGCTGGATCGCGTCGACGAGCTTGCGGGTGAAGCTGCGGTACGGCTCGGTGTCGTTCACCACCGGGCTGATCTTCGTCTCGATGTTCATGCCGATGTCGGTGCGGCCACTCGCCTCCACCAGGGCGAAAACCTCGTCAAGGGTGGGGATCCGGGCACCGGGAGCCGGCACCTGGGCGGGCAGCTCGGGCAGCGTCTTCGTGCCACAGTCCACTGTCTTGAGCTGCGCCAGGGTCAACTCGTGCACCGGCTTGCCCACGTACGGGAACTTTGGGTCACCGCGGCGCACCGGCTTGGTGTCGACGCAGTGCGACCCATTGACGGTGCGGTCGTGCAGCACCACGAGCTTGCCGTCGGCCGTCACGTTGGTGTCCAGCTCCAGCGTGGAGATCGCCCGGTTGGACAGCGCGTTCGCGAACGCCGGCAGGGTGTTCTCCGGCCGGGTGGCCCGACCGCCCCGGTGCGCCTGGATGTCGAACGGCGCGGCGTACGCCTTCGGCAGCCGGTAACCGCGCTGGGCAAGCACGCCCCGCAACCGGTCCGGGTAGTCGGTGATGAGGCCGTCCACACCGTCGTCGATCAGCTTGGTCATGGTCGGCACGTCGTCGACCGTCCACGGGATCACCTTGATCCCGTAGCGGTGCGCCTGGGCGACCATCTCCTTCGTGACGTACGGCTTGTAGCCCGGGTCGGTGACAGTGCCGTTCTGTGGCATGCCGTGCACGGGCGAGAAGGCGCTGGCGCCGAAGCTGCGGATCGCCGTGATCGGGTCGCCGCCGAAGTCGTCGATGTCCAGCCCGCCCAGCCACGGCGACGCGCCCGGCTGACCGGTCTGGAGGAAGTCGTAGTTGGTCAGCGCGACCAGCGGCAGCTTCGGCTCGACCTGACGCATGCGCATCAGCGCACCCCAGTCGAAGCTCTGGATGGTGACCTGCTTGAGCAGCCCGGCGGCGCGGATCTCGCCCGCGGTGACCCGGATGAACTGTTCGCGGGGGGCGGTCTCGGCCGGCGCGCCGGCCTCGACCTTTGATCAACCTGCACGCGGCGCTCGGGGTGCTGGTCGCGGCCAGCGCGGTGCCGCTGCTGCTGATCAGTCGCCGGTTCGGC
>NZ_JBEYSL010000334.1:0-7806 GCF_040642735.1 Micromonospora sp. NPDC047753
CGGTGCCGCTGGACGTGCTCGGTGAACGCGGTCAGGATGATCACCGGGGCGATCCGGGCACCGGCGATACGCTCGGCGGCGGCCAACCCATCCATGATCGGCATCTTGATGTCGAGGATGACGAGGTCGGGCTTCAGCTCCTCGGCGAGGCGTACGGCTGTCTCGCCGTCACCGGCCTCCCCCACCACCTCGTAACCCTCTTCGACGAGCATCTCGGCGAGGTCCAGCCGGATCAGCGCCTCGTCCTCGGCGATCAGTACGCGCCTACGCTCGGCATCCGTCGGCGTCTCAGCCACCAGCCCTACCCCCACCATCGATCACTGCACGGCTACCACCCATGCTCCCGCATGAGAGTAGTCGGGTACAGTAGGCGCCACCCGCCGGGATGGTGGAACGGCATACACGGAAGTCTCAAACACTTCTGCCCGAAAGGGCTTGCGGGTTCGAATCCCGCTCCCGGCACTTTGTCATACACGTGTTCGACGATGTGGGCGTGCATCCACCGCAGATGCGGGCACAGGCCCGCGCCCTCCGCGCTCGCGGACACAACATCCACGCAGTAGCTCGCACGCTCTCCCTGCCGTACGCGACCGTCTGGCACTGGTGTGTCGATCGACCGGAACCGGTGAAGCGCGGAACGGAGCTTCGGTGCTTCCGGTGCCGGTCGGATGTCGAGAATCCGACCGACCCCGCCGCCTACGCCTACCTGCTCGGTCTCTACCTGGGCGACGGTCATCTGGCCGTCTCACCGAAGGTCCCGGTGCTGCGGATTGCTTGTACGGCCACGTATCCGGATCTCATTGACGCGTGCGGGGCCGCCATGCTCGCGGTGCTTGCCGCGCGCGTTCAGAGGATCACCAAGCAGGGCTGCGTCTCAGTCGAAAGCAGTGGGGTGCACTGGCCCTGCCTGCTGCCGCAGCACGGTCCCGGCAAGAAGCACAAGCGACCGATCGTCCTCGCCGACTGGCAACGACCGATCATCGAACAACACCCCGGCGACTTCCTGCGAGGGTTGTTCCACTCCGATGGCTGCCGCGTCGCCAACCGGGTCACGACGAGAGGCCGGCACTACATCTACCCGCGCTACATGTTCGTCAACGAGTCGGCCGACATCATGCGGCTCTGCCAGTGGAGCCTCGACCTGCTCGGCGTCACCTGGCGGATGAACCGGCGCAACTCGCTGTCGGTGGCGCGGCGCGACGCAGTCGCCACGTTGGACCGGCACGTCGGTCCCAAGTCCTGACCGGCACCGCGCACATCATGCCGACCGTGGCAGCCTGGCTGACGCGCCGCCGGACGGCCGGTGGCGGTGGCGGCGACAGGGGTGCGATCTGATGCGGGTTGTTGTGTTCGGTGCGACCGGGATGGTCGGTCAAGGTGTGTTGCGCGAGTGCCTGCTCGCCGATGACGTGCGCGAGGTGCTGACTGTCGGTCGGCGGCCGACCGGTACGCGGGACCCGAAGCTGCGGGAGCTGACGGTCGCGGACGTGGGCGAGGTGGACGCGGTGCGGGCCGAGTTGACAGGTGTCGACGCGTGTTTCTACTGCCTCGGAGTGTCCTCACTGGGTCTGGACGAGGCCGCGTACACCCGGGTCAGCTACGACTACCCCCTCGCTGCGGCACGGTTGTTCGCGCAGGTGAGCCCGCAGGTCACCTTCGTCTACGTCTCGGGTCAGGGGACCGATTCGTCAGGTCAGGGTCGGGTGATGTGGGCGCGGGTAAAGGGGCGTGCCGAGAACGCGATCATGGATCTGCTGCCCAACGGTTACGCGGCACGGCCGGGGTTCATCCAGCCGACGTACGGGGCGGTGTCGAAGACGCGGTGGTACCGGTTCGGGTATGCGGTCACCCGCCCGCTGTTTCCGGTGCTGCGTCGGTTGCTGCCGAACCAGGTCACCACTACCGACGGGATCGGTCGGGCGATGTTGCGGGTGGCTCGGCAGGGTTCGCCGGTGCGGGTGTTGGGCAACCGCGAGCTGCGCTGACGGTCAGACGATCGTGTCGAGGGCCTGGGCCAGGTCGGCGCGCAGGTCTTCGGGGTCTTCGAGGCCGACGGAGAGGCGCAGCAGCGCGGCGGCGGGTTTGGCGTCGCCTTCGACCGGCCGGTGGGTGAGGGAGGCGGGGTGCTGGATGAGGGTGTCGACGCCGCCGAGGGACACCGCATGGGTGATGAGACGGCAGGCACCGGCGACGGCGGCGGCGGCGGGCGCGCCGCCGCGTACCTCGAAGGCGAGCAGGCTGCCGGGTCCGGACATCTGCCGCCCGACCAGCGCCGCCGGGTCGTCCACCGAGGGGTGGTGCACCCGGTGTACGGCAGGGTGGTCGGCGAGCCAGCCGGCGAGTTTCTCGGCGGTTGCCTGTTGGGCGCGGACCCGCAGCGGCAGGGTTTGCAGGCCGCGGTGCAGCAGGTAGCCGCCGAGGGGGTGCAGGATCGCGCCGGTGACCGCGCGGACCTGGCGTAGGCGCACGGCCCAGGTGTCGTCGCAGGCGACGACGCCGGCGAGGACGTCGCCGTGCCCGCCGATGCTCTTGGTGGCGCTGTGCAGGACGAGGGTGGCGCCGTGCCGGGCGGGTTGTTGCAGGACGGGGGTGGCGACGGTGTTGTCGACAAGCAGTGGGATGTCGCCGGCCGTGGCGGCGAGGGCGGCGATGTCGACCAGGTCGAGGGTGGGGTTGGCGGGTGTCTCGACGATGACCAGTGCGGTGTCGGGGCGGATGGCGGTGGCGACCTCGTCGGGGCGGGTCCAGGTGACGGTGGTGCCGAGCAGGCCGGTGGCGAGGACGTGGTCGGTGCCGCCGTAGAGGGGTCGGACGGCGACGACGTGGCGGCGGTCGTCGCGCGTGGCGGCGAGCAGGGTGGCGGTGAGGGCGGCCATTCCGCTGGCGAAGGCGACGGCCTGGGTGGTGCCTTCCAGCTCGGCGAGGGCGGTTTCGAAGCGGGCGACGGTGGGGTTCCAGAGCCGTTGGTAGACGGCGCCGCCGTCGGCGGGGAGCGTGCCGCCGGTGGCGAGTTGCTCGTACGCGGCGCCGCCGTCGTCGACGGAGGGCAGCGGGTTGGTGGTTGACAGGTCGATGGGTGGTACGTGCACGCCGAGGGTGCGCAGATCGTCGCGGCCGGCGTGTACGGCCCGGGTGTCCATCGGTGTCATGGTCGGTAGCGTCGAATATCTGCCGCCTGAGAAGCAATAGATTGGCAGATCATTCTGCAAATCGGTTTAGTTTCCGCGTTGGGTTCGGGCGAAGATGGTGTCATGCCCCTTGAACCGAATGATCTGCGGCCGTATTCGGCGGTGGACGAGGTGGACCGCGCGATCCTGACCGAGTTGGCGGCGGACGGCCGACTGCCGAACAATGCCCTCGCCGAGCGGGTGGGTGTGGCGCCGTCGACGTGCCTGACGCGTACCCGGGCGCTGCGCGAGCGCGGCGCGATCCGTGGTTTTCACGCCGAGGTGGATCCGGCGGCGCTCGGTCTGCCGTTGCAGGCGTTGGTGTCGGTGCGGTTGACAGCGCACGAGCGGGCGGCGGTGGACGGGTTCCGGGCCCGGTCGGTGCGACTGCCGGGGGTGGTGTCGGTGTTCCACGTGGCCGGCGCGGAGGACTACGTGCTGCATGTGCGGGCGGCGTCCGGTGACGCGTTGCGGGACTTCGTGCTGGACCATCTGGCGGTGGACCCGGTGGTGCAGCACACGCAGACCAGTCTGATCTTCGAGCAGGCGCGCGGGATGGGCTGAGCGGCGGGTGAGGTGGCCGACGAAAACCCGCATGGTGGAACAAAGCCGGTCGGTGGCGGGTTGGCTGACCGTGTGATCACCGTACCGTTGTCTGTTCTTGATCTTGCCCCGGTCGCCAAGGGCACCACCGCTGGCGCGGCGCTGCAGGCCACCACCGAGTTGGCCCGCCGCACCGAGGAGTTGGGCTACCACCGGTTCTGGGTGGCCGAGCACCACAACATGCCGGCGATCGCCAGTTCCGCCCCCGCGGTGCTGCTGGCGCACCTGGCGGCGAACACCTCGACGATCCGGCTGGGCTCGGGTGGGGTGATGCTGCCCAACCACGCGCCGCTGGTGGTGGCCGAGCAGTTCGGCACCCTGGAGGCGTTGCACCCGGGTCGGATCGACCTGGGCATCGGGCGGGCGCCGGGCACCGACCAGGTGACCGCGCTGGCGTTGCGGCGCACCATGGAGGGCCTGTCGGCGGAGGGTTTCCCGCGCGAGCTGACGGACCTGATGAACTACTTCAGCGGGGAGAAGCCGGGGCAGATCATCGCCACGCCGGGTCGCGGTGAGCAGCCGGCCGTGTGGCTCTTGGGTTCCAGCGGTTTCAGCGCCCAGCTCGCCGGCCTGCTCGGTCTGCCGTTCTCCTTCGCGCACCACTTCAGCTCCCAGAACACCCTGCCGGCGTTGGCCCTGTACCGGCAGAACTTCCGACCGTCGCAGTGGCTGGACAAGCCGTACGCGATGGTGGCGGTCAACGCGGTGTGCGCGGAGACCGACGAGCGGGCCGAGTGGTTGGCCGGGCCGAGCGCCCTGTCGTTCCTGAAGTTGCGCTCCGGGCGGCCGGAGCCGCTGTCCACGCCCGACGAGGCGGCGGCCTACCCGTACTCGGAGATCGAGCGGGAGTTCGTCGTGTCGCGCCGTGACGGCCAGGCGATGGGCTCGCCGGAGACGGTGCGTCGGCAGCTGACCGAGCTGGTGGAGCGCACCGGCGCGGACGAGCTGATGCTGACCACGCTGGTGTACGACGTGCAGGACCGGGTGCGGTCGTACGAGTTGATCGCCGAGCAGGTGGCGGGCGGTCTTCGTCAGGGCGCGTGAAACACGATCTTCACGTCAGCGTCACCCCGCCGACCCGGACGGTGCCTAATGTTGGTGCCGGTGGTGGTACGGCATTCCCGGTCGGGACGGGTTGGGAATGCCGCGGTGTGGCGCACCGGGCCGGAGCTGAGCGGATTCCGCGGCTGCGGCCCGGTGCCTGCCACCCTAGGCGACCCCGCTCGGGACCGCCAGGGTTTTCATCAACGTAGATGAATGTCCGGCGTGGGTGGCGTGTTCATTCCGTTGCCGATGAAGAACCCCGGGTGCGGCGGTTGGTTGTAGGCGGTGTTCTGCCACGCGATCGCCACCCGATACTGCGGGTCGTGCATCAGGGTGTAGATCCGGGTGCTGGTCGGGGTTGGTGTGCTGTAGATGCGCAGCGCCCGACTGTCGGTGGTCCGCCAGATCACCTCCTCGCGCCAGTCGCCCAGGATGTCGCCGGAGAGCGCCGGCGTGGACTTGGTGCCGTTGTTGGAAGCCACCCCGCTGCCGTCGAGCAGGCGGGTCTCGCCGCCGGTGCCGTACTTGTCGATCTTCGTGCCGTCGAGCAGTTCCCGCACCGGGTCGCCGTCCCACCAGGCGAGGAAGTTGGCGGAGGACGGCTTGCGCCCGACGTTCTGCCCCCTGGTGTTGGCCAGTCCGGCGACCGCTGACGACCACGACTCCGCGCCGGGGCTGCCGGCCCAGATGTCCGCGGAGACGCCCCGGCCGTTGTCGCCGGACGCGGGCGTGGACCAGAGGACCTGACCGGTTCGGGCGTCGGCGAAGTACGAGCTGGGCTTGCTGGCATCCTCGTCGACCTTGAACACCTCCAGGCCGGCGCGGCCCGGGTCCAGGTCCCCCACGTGCATGGCGTCGCCGTGACCGTTGCCGGTCGAGTGGAGCAGCCGGCCGTTGTCGTCGATGGTGGCGGCCCCGTACACGATCTCCTGGCGACCGTCGGCGTCGACGTCGGCAACGGAGAGCTGGTGGTTGCCCTGACCGGCGGCGGCGCCGTTGCCGGAGGAGTTCGAGTCGAACGTCCAGCGCCTGGTCAGCGTGCCGTTGCGGAAGTCCCAGGCGGCGATCACCGCGCGCGTGTAGTAACCGCGGGCCATGATCAGCGAGGGGCGCTGCCCGTCCAGGTACGCCGTGCCGGCGAGGAACCGGTCCACCCGGTTGCCGTACGAGTCGCCCCAGGACGACACGGTGCCGCGCGGCGGGTCGTAGCTGACGGTGGAGGCGATCGCGCCGGTCTGCCCGTTGAACATCGTCAGGTACTCCGGGCCACTGAGCACGTAGCCGCTGGAGTTGCGGTGGTCCGCCGACGACGAACCGATGAGCTGACCGGTGCCGGAGCGGGTGCCGTCGGCGGTCTTCATGGCCACCTCGGCACGGCCGTCGCCGTCGTAGTCGTACACCTGGAACTGGGTGTAGTGGGCGCCGGCCCGGATGTTGCGGCCCAGGTCGATGCGCCACAACCGGGTGCCGGTGAGCGTGTACGCGTCGACGTAGACGTTGCCGGTGTAGCCGGACTGGGAGTTGTCCTTGGCGTTCGACGGGTCCCACTTGAGCACGATCTCGTAGCTGCCGTCGCCGTTGAGGTCACCCACCGAGGCGTCGTTGGCGCTGTACGAGTAGTTCTCCCCGCTCGGGGTGGTGCCCCCGGCCGGGACCTGCAACGGCACGTCCAGGTAGCCCGCGCCGAACTGCAACGCCGGTGCCGACGCCGCCTGCTCGACGCCGCCCACCACAGCCCGCACCGTGTACGCCGAGCCGGCCGCCGCGCCGCTGTCGAGGTAGTTGGTGGCACCGGTGATCGGGGTGGCGTTGACCTTGGTGGCCCCCCGGTAGAGGTTGAACTCCACCCCGGTGGTCTCGGTGCCGAGCAGCCGCCAGGAGACCAGGTTGCCGCTGCCGGAGCGGACGCTGACCAGCCCTCGGTCCAGCTTCTCCATCTGCACCACCCCGGCCGATGGCGGAGGCGTGGTCGGGGGTGGGGTGGTGGGCGGCGGTGTGGTCGGGGGTGGGGTGGTGGGTGGCGGGGTGGTCGGCTCGTCGGTGGGTGGGGCTCCGGTGCAGGTGGCGCCGTTGAGCGCGAAGCTGCCCGGCACCGGGTTACTGCCGGTCCACGAACCGTTGAAGCCGAACGACGCGCTGCCGTTCGTGGCGATGGCGGTGTTGTGGTCGACATTGCGCGCGGTCACCTGGGCGCCGGACTGGGTGACGGCGGCGTTCCACGCCTGGGTGACCTGCTGGCCCGCGGCGTACGACCAGGTGACGGCCCACCCGTTGACCGGGTCGCCGAGGTTGGTGACTGTGACGTTGGCGCCGAAGCCGCCCTGCCACTGGTTGGTGATCTGATAGTCGACCCGGCAGCCGACGGCGGCGGCCGAGGCGACGACCGCGCCGAGAGTGCCGGCCACGACGGTGACCGCCGTCGTGGCGGCGAGCAGGATCAGCCGATGTCTGGACGGGTGCATGCGCTGCCTCCGGGGATCCGGTGATGACCGCCACGACCCACCGGCCCTGCCCGGGAAGCACAGTGGACCAACCACCGCGACGAGGGTGGACGGCGATCTGATCGGGGTGGAACGCCCTGGAACTCACGGATCCGACTCACCGCGCATCGTATGGCAAGCGCTTTCCGAGACGCAACATCGATGCCTGTCACATCGTTGCAGATGCCGACTGCCGTTGGCGGGACGAGGGGCTTCCTGAGGAGCCGACACGGACGAGCAGGGAACCAAGCCCACCGCACAGAGAGTCGACTACAGTGCCAGGAAATCGACCAGAATTGTCGACCGCCACATCAGCATATCCGATCAGAGCACACGCAAAGCCCGACCCGCGGACACTTCATCCGTCGAGCCGGGCATCTTCTAAATCGCGTAGTCAGCAGTTCTGGTTGACGATGCGCGCGGAGTTGCCATCAGAGATCCGGATCCATTTGTAGGCGGCCGACGTCTGCAGCAAGTCACCGGTGTAACGGTAGTAGTTGCCGGTGCACTGC
>NZ_JBEYSL010000335.1:0-7774 GCF_040642735.1 Micromonospora sp. NPDC047753
GGGACCCGGGGCCAGCTCGACGAAAACGCCGCCGTCGCACTCCTGGACCCGATCCTGCTCTCCCCGCCCGCAGACGTCGACGCGCTGTTTCGGCGCATCCCCTGGGACCGGAGCCGGCTCGTCGCATACGGTGCCACCATCCGTCTCCTGGAGCGCGGTCAGGTCTGCGAGGCGATGCGCACGGCGACGGAGGCGGCGAACGAGAAGCGTGCCCAGGAGCATCACGCGGACCGCCGCCGCGCCGAGCGGGGAGCGGTCCTCGGGCCACTCGACGCGCAGATCCTGCGCTACACGGGCCAGTACCTGCACGGCGCGACAATTCCACGGCGGAACCCCGATGCCGTCGACCCCGCGCTGCTGCCCCAGGTCATTCAGGTGATCGCCACCGCCGAGCAGGCGTGCGCCGGAATGCGGATCGGCCTCGACCCACGGCGGGGACACCGGGCCACTGACAAGCGCGACTGGAAGAGGATGGAGGCGACCGTCGACGCGGCCGTGCGCCGCGCGTACCCCGGGCTCGTCGATGACGCGGTGCGGACGGTGAGCTTCCTGATGTGCTCGGAGGCCGCGGACCGCGCCAAGAGCACGCCGCCGGAAGACGACGAATCTGGTGCGAGTGTGACGAAGGCGGCCCTGACCTTCACCGACGACAAGGGCGGCGAGAAGAAGTGGCTACGGGACGGCCCTCGCAGCGCGTCCGCCGAATTCTGGGAGTTCGTCGCCGATCGCTCGGCCGGGGACAACGAGGTGTTCACCATTGAGGACGAGGAGATGGGCGAGGGGATCCAGCTGCAGTTCTACGCGGACTGCATCGCCCGGATCACGACGCTGCGGCCCGGCGAAGCTGGGTCGGACCCGGAGTACCGGGTCGAGTACAGCCTGGTCGACGGGATGGCCGGGTACCGGCACCTGGTGAGCCTGTTCGTCCGCGGCGGCTGCGCCGCGCTCGACCAGCACAGTCCGTGGATGTCGGATGCCGCCGAGTTCGAGCGCGCGCGTCGTCAGCGCAAAGCCCTGTAGTCCCACGCCCCTGGCGAGGTGCGTCACGATGCCATGCTGCCAGCTCGTCGGCGCAGGGTCCGGGCGCGAGGGCCGGTGCCGGCGGCCGTCAGCGGGTGAGGCCGACAAGCGTCGCCAGTCGCGCCACGCCGGCCGGCGCCGGCTGCGCGCGGGCGACATCGGCGATCACGGTACGCGCCAACGGCCGGCACCGAACCTCAGCCGGCGCGACACTGTCCGCGTCGACAAGCGCCCTCGCCGCCCCGCGAACGTCACCCAGTTGCAGGTACGCCCGCGCGACGTCGACCAGGTACGCGCCCCGATACTCGGCCGGCAACCGCCGCCACCCTTCCCGCCGCACCACGGCCGAGTGCCGTCGTAACGCCTCGGCAGCGTCCCCTCGTTGCGCCGACACGAGACCCCGGGCCAACTCGACGGCGACCGGCCCGAAGCTGGTGCGGTGCGTGTCGTCGTACCCCCTGAGGCTGGCGGCGATCGCTGCGGCCCGGTCGATCAGCTCGTCGGTGCGGCGGTGCTCACCGCACCCAGCGGCGGCGAGAGCGGCCTGCACCAACAACGTCCCACCCACCGCGCTCCCCCGGTGCTCGCCCTGACCTCGAAGGCCTTCTTGGCCTTCGTGATCAAGAGGTTTGGGGGCGGTCCGATCTCCGGAAGTGCCGCAAACCTCTTGATCACCGTAGGAGGTCGAGGGTGGGAGGACGTGGTTGGCGGCGGGGAGCAGCGCGGCCAGGGCCAGGGGGTCGCGGTTGGAGGCGCGGAGCGCCTGGCCCACCGAGATGGCCGCTGCCGCAGCGAGGAAGCTGTCGTCACCGGGGGCGGTCATCGCACGGTCGGCGGCCAGCCAGGCCAGGCCGGCCTCGCCGAGCTTGACCAGCAGCGACGAGGTAATCCGGTACGCCTGCACCAGCAGCTCCCGCGACTGCGCACTCTGGGCGACGTCGAGCAGACCCGGCACCACCCGCACCAACTGCCCGTAGTGCGCGTGCTGGTAGCTCAACCAGGCATGCCCGACCTGCCTTGTCAGCTCGTCCGTCTGCGGTGGAGCCAGCGAGATGTCGTAGCGGGCGAGCGCGGCGGGGATCTGTCCCCCCGTCCAGCGTGCCCGCCGGGGTGCTCCGCGGCAGAATCAACTTGGCCAACCCACCCTGCCCTGCTGCGATCGGCATCCGCCAAAGTCCGACGTTGGCCTGCCACATAGTGCGCAAAAGCGTGAATAATGCCCTTGCACATTGCACCTGCTATTCATAACTCAATAAAGAAGCCTTCTTGCGACTGGGTTGGCGCCTCCAGGAGTCGCTTGACTCGAACGCCTTGCCCTCGGCTTGGTAGAACGATCTTGGTGCTCACCTGCTTAGCGCGCACGGCCAGGCCACTCGATACGAGGCTATCGAGCACGCTTGGGACTAGATTTCGATGCTTGTCGTCAAGTCCTCTATATAGGGCGTTCTCGCGTCGCCCTGTTCCTCTCTGCGCGTAAAGCTTCTTTAGGATTGTAAGTGCCACCCGCTGCGAGGGGTTCAGCGAGAGCATCCCCAATATGCCCTGTGTCGTCCTGGCTGCAAGATCGAATTGTTCGAAATCGCAATCGCTGAAACGTTCACTCGGGAGTGCAGACGCCGACGCGACGCCCTCGACAAGGCCGAACGAACAGCGGGCAAACGACGGCATCGGAATATCACCATCGTAGTCGGTGAGGTCGAGCAGCTGTATGACACAGTCAGAGAAAGTGACCTCACTAAGATCAGTCTCAGGGCCAACAGTCAACTGCGGAATCAGCAAATCACTTACGGCGAGTTGCGCTTGTGTCTTGAACTCACCTAACGCCATTCCTACTTGGATGACGTCAAGAAGCACCGCGTCGGATGCACCGTCCCGCTGACACAAGGCTGCAGCGGCACCGGCTTGGCTCGCCTTGACTCCCGACTCCTGCAATTTCCGCGTAGCAACGTCGATTCCAAGCTGCTCCATCACAGTCGCGGTACCTCTGAGACGAGGGGCCTCGCGATTTCCTTGATAATCAGAAACCCATCGTACGATGTCGCCAGCGCGAGCAGCGTCAGCCAAGGCGGCATCAATGAAGTGCCGCGATCCATCGCTTTCGTCTTGAACGCCAAGACCGGGAAGCCTTTGCAAGATCTGCTGAGACCCCTCGTCGGGAGGCCCCCCGGTGACAGACTCGAACGCGGCGGTCATGTCTGAGGGTGATAGGGGTCCCATGCCGTCCAGCCGAACTCTAGCCATAGTAGCGAGACGTTCGATCAGAAGACGAATGGTGGGCCCATCTATCAGTGGCTGATCGGAGTTGCGTGCTTCCCGCTCGCAGATCTTATCAAGGAGCACGTCCCAACCCAGGGCTGCCGATGAGGCACCGCTGACGTCGAGCGCCTCCTTGAGCAATCCGCTCACGACCAGGTAGCCGAGAAGTAGTGGGCGTGATGGCAGCCATGAAGGCAACTGCTCACTCCACTGATTTCGTGTCAGGTACAACTTAATTTGTTCATCATTAAAGTCGCTTGTGCTCAGCATCGAAGCATCGCTTGGTAGGCCAAGCGACGATCGAGCTTCGGCAAGGCTGTCGAAGAAGTGAGTTCGACCTGTGATGAACACACCGCTGGCAGCTGGCGTGTATTCGATGAACTTCCGAACGAGTGTGGTTGACAGCCGGCGAACATCCTTCCAGCCGTTAGCTTTTCCTAGCCACCCAGGCGTTGCTATTTCATCGAACCCGTCGAGCAGGAGGTGAGCGTCACCTGCCAGCCACGCTCGAACGAGCTGAGAACCATTTCCGAAACCGATCTTTTTAGCATGTCGATCTAACGCTTCTTCAGGATCTCTCTGACCCTGATGGTCGCGCAAGTTTAGCGCGATCGGGAACTTGAACTCCCCCCGATGATGTCGCCGTGAAAGGTCTCGGAATACTTCCCGAACGGTCATGCTCTTTCCGGCTCCGTAATCGCCGGTCAAGACTATACAACGACCGTCATTGAGACCGTCTACTATATCCCGCGCCGACCATAGTCGACTGCTTTCCATTGCCGCGAACTCAAGCGACACGTACTGCTCGTCGGGATTCAGCTTTCCTGTTACCGGGTGGCGTGCACTGCCAAAGGCATAGTTCGGCCGCAACGAGATGTATTCCTGCGAATCGATCAGCTGTGCACGCAGTTGCTTAAGGCTGCAAGCAACCACCGGAGCTTTAAGTCGCTGGATCGCTCCTCGTTGCTCGCTGCTCGGCTCGTCCCTCGTGACGAAGTATCCCTTGATAAGCTTCAGGGGATGTGTCCTGCCATACTGTTCACACAGCCTGGCTAGCTTCAGCCCGTCTGAAACCGCCTTGTCTTTCCTGCCGGAGACCGTGCACTCGATCAGGACAACTGCGTCGGGGCTCTCGAATATCCCGTCGCGCTCCCGCCCATGGACGCTCTGGGACCCTTGGAACGGATTGGACTTTCCGAATAGCGCCCGCGCAACCCGCAGGACCTCGGCCTCGAAGACTTGCTCTTCGCTTGGCATGTCTGTGCCGTCCTCCCAAGGTAGCGCTAGGCAGCGGGAGGGATTTTATCTAGGTCCGAGCAAGGGTGCACCCCGTCGAGACTGCCAAGTTGCCGACACATCCGTAGATGATTTGCCCTAATTGTCCGATAGGCTATGGAATATTTGGCATATAGGCCTCTACCAAGATGGTACCGTCGATCTTGATTAGCAGTTTTATTGGCGCGCCCAATTTCCTCGTCGCAGCAATAATTCTCAGGAATTCGCCGGTCTTGGGCGCCTGAACGAGGTATTGCCGTCGGTTCAACGGTCAACTTAACCCTGCTGAAGTTTCCATTGATGGCACGGTCGAAGGACAGGCTCCCGGGCCGGTCCCCTGGTTCATAGCGCCACGATCGCCGCTGTCTCCGCTGGCAGTTGGATCCGGTCCCGCATCACCGTGACGCCCTCCCCCGTAGCCAGGAGCACCCGCCGAGCCACCCCGGGCAGCGACACTCCCTGCCCCCGCCCAGCAAAGTTCGCCACCACAAGGGTGTCCCCCCGCCGCATCACCAGGAACTGGTCCCCGTGCTGCACAGACACCTCGTGCATCCGAGGATCCGACAGGTCCGAAGTTGAGCGCCGCAAGGCAATCAACCGCTGGTAGAACGACAGCACCGAAGCATGCTCGGGCTTGTCCAGCTCCGCCCAGTCCAACCGCGACCGTACGAACGTCTCCGGGTCCTGCGGGTCGGGCACGTCCCCTTCCGGCCACCCGTGCGAGGCGAACTCCCGCCGCCGCCCGTTCCGCACCGCGGTGGCCAACTCCGGCTCCGGGTGCGAGGTGAAGAACTGCCACGGCGTAGAGGCAGCCCACTCCTCCCCCATGAACAGCATGGGAGTGAACGGCGCGGTCAGCAGCAGCACAGCACCAACCCGCAGCAGCGAAGGCGAGAGAGAAGCCGAGATCCGATCCCCGGTAGCCCGGTTCCCGATCTGGTCATGGTTCTGCAGGTACGCGACAAGCCGATGCCCCGGCACCCGCGAATCCAGAGGCCGCCCGTGGTGCCGGTTACGGAAGCTCGACCACGTCCCCGCGTGGAAGAACCCACCCGTCAGCACGTCCGACAGCGTCTCCAGAGAGCCGAAGTCCCCGTAGTAGCCCTGCCGCTCCCCCGTCAGCAACGTGTGCAGCGCGTGGTGGGCGTCGTCGTTCCACTGGGCGTGCAGGCCGAACCCACCGGCCTCCCGGGGCGTGATGAGCCGCGGGTCGTTGAGGTCCGACTCGGCGATCAGCGACAAAGGCCGCCCCAGGTGCGTCGACAACGACTCGACGGCAAGAGCCAACTCCTCCAAAATCGGCACAGCCCGCGAGTCCGGCAGCGCGTGCACGGCGTCCAGGCGTAGGCCGTCGACGTGGTAGTCGCGCAGCCACATGAGCACGC
The DNA here is from genome assembly GCF_040642735.1 of Micromonospora sp. NPDC047753. NCBI lineage: Bacteria > Bacillati > Actinomycetota > Actinomycetes > Micromonosporales > Micromonosporaceae > Micromonospora > Micromonospora sp. NPDC047753. Next base: position 5,937 of record NZ_JBEYSL010000335.1, read on the forward strand.
TGTCGATGATGTAGCGGCGCACCTCGTCGGAGTGCGGGCCGTCCAGGTTGACCGAGCGGCCCCAACTGTTGCTCTGCTCGGCGAGGTACGGACCGAACTGCGGCGCGTAGGCCCCGGAGGGCCCGAAATGGTTGTAGACAACGTCGAGGATCACCCCCAACCCGCGAGCGTGTGCGGCGTCGACGAACCGTTTCAGGCCGTCGGGGCCGCCGTAGGGCTCGTGGGGGGCGTACCAGCAGACGCCGTCATACCCCCAGTTGTGTTCGCCGTTGAAGGCGTTGATCGGGAGCAGCTCGATCAGGTCGACGCCCAGGGAGACGAGGTGGTCGAGGCGGTCGATGGCCGCGTCGAAGGTGCCGTCCGGGGTGAAGGTGCCGATGTGCAGCTCGTAGAGGATGCTGCCGGGCAGCTGCCGGCCCGTCCACGCGCTGTCGGACCACGCGTAGGCAGCGTGGTCGTAGCGGCGGCTCGGCCCGTGCACTCCCGCAGGTTGCCACGGTGACCGGGGGTCGGGCAGTGGGGTTTCGTCGTCGTTCAGCAGAAAGGAGTAGTCGGGGCCGGCGTCGGGCACGTCGACCTGCCACCAGCCGTCTGCGGCGGTGTGCATCTCGTGGTCGGTGTCGCCGGCCAGGCGCAGCCGCACCCGGGTGGCGTCCGGTGCCCAGACGGAGAATTCGGTCATGAAACGGCCTCCTCGGCAGCGGTGGGAGGAGCCAGCAGAGCGACGGGGTAATCGGCCAGGAGGGTGTCCAGCGGCGTCTCTCCGCCACTGTAGACCCGCCCGGTGAACAGGTCCTTCATCTCGTGAACGGGAAGTGACAGGGCTGTGTCACACCACCCGCCGACACGTGCCAACCGGAGCGGCAGTCGGGTCGCCACGGCGATCACGCCGCCTCGGTCGAAGGCCACCGCGTGCCGGCTCACCGGCCCCTGCGCCGGGAGCGGCCGGTAGGTGGTGAACAGCTCCGGGTGCGCGCGGCGCAACCGCAGGGTCCGCGACACGACGAGCAGCTTCGCCGCTCCGTCGGTGTCGACCGGGGGACGCCAGCCGCCGTCGATGCGTGCCAGCATCTCTCGGCGTACGTCGAAGTCGACCGGGCGGCGGTTGTCGGGGTCGACCAGGGAGTTGTCCCACAGCTCGGTGCCCTGGTAGGTGTCCGGCACACCGGGCATGGTGAGCTGCACGAGCTTCTGCCCCAGCGAGTTGGACCAGCCGGCCGGGGTGATCGCGGCGGCGAGTTCGGTCAGCTCGTCGTGCAGGCTCGGGTCGTCGTACATCCTGTCGACCACGTCGTGCAGCGCCTGCTCGAAGGCCGGGTCCGGTTCCGCCCAACTGGTCGAGGCCCCGGCCTCCCGGGCGGCCTTCTCGACGTACGCGTGCAGCCGCTCGCGTTCGATCGGCCACGCGCCCACGGCGGTCTGCCAGAGCAGGTGGGCGAACGCCGGGTCGGGCAGCGGCGCGTACTCCATCCAGCTCTTGACCTGCTCCGCCCAGCGGCCCGGCAGTTCGCTGAGCACGGCGAGGCGGGCGCGGACGTCCTCACCCCGTTTGGTGTCATGGGTGGAGAGGGTGGTCATGCTGGCCGGCCAGCGGACCTGCTGGGCGGTGGCGAAGCGGTGGAACTCCGCGGGTGGCACGCCGAAGCGGACCGGGCTGTCACCGACCTCGTTGAGCGCCACGAACCGGGTCCACCGGTAGAAGGCGGTGTCCTCCACGCCCTTGGCCATCACGGCGCCGGTGAGCTGCGGGAACCGCATGCCCAGCTCGTCGTCGGGGTTGCGCAGCCGGCGGGTGACCGCGTCCAGGGCGCCGGCCAGGTCGGGGCGGCGGCGGCCGG
>NZ_JBEYSL010000336.1:0-7756 GCF_040642735.1 Micromonospora sp. NPDC047753
GACCGAGGCCGGTCGAGTCGATGATGTGCACCCGGCTCAGGTCGACCACGACATGCCCGCCCACCTCGGCCACGTGCCGCAGCGCCGTGCGCAGGCCTCGATCGACCCGACCCCGGCGTACCCGTTCGGCCACGGGCTGAGCTACACCACCTTCGATTGGTCCGACGCCACAGTGGTCGAACCGCGTGAAGATCCGACCGCCTGGCCGGTCGACGGCGAGGTACGGGTGCGGATCACCGTCGCCAACACCGGTGAGCGGGCCGGCACCGAGGTCGTGCAGCTCTACCTGCACGACCCGGTCGCGCAGACCACCCGTCCGGTGGTCCGGCTGATCGGTTACACCCGGCTGCCGCTGGCGGCCGGCGAGGTGGCGCACGTGACGTTCGGCGTACCTGCCGACGTGGCGTCGTTCACCGGGCTGACCGGCAGACGGATCGTCGAGCCCGGCGACGTCGAGCTGCGGTTCGGCCTATCCAGCGGCGAGGTGGCGGCGGCCCTGCCGCTGCGACTGGTCGGCACCGAACGCCAGGTCGGTTTCGAGCGGGAACTGCTCACCTCGGTGTGGGTCGAGCCCCTCGTGGCCGTTGCGCAGTCGGCATAGGAGGCCACGGATGACATCCACCCTGCGGCCACCGCCGCCGGCGCCGCCGAGTCCTCCGCAGCGGGCGCAGAGCCCTGCCCCGCGCTCGCCACGACGCCGTCGCAGTTGGCGGCAGGCACTGCGCCGGGACTGGCAGCTCTACTCCCTCGCCATCCTGCCGCTGCTGTTCTTCCTGGTGTTCCGGTATCTGCCGATGATCGGCAACATCATCGCGTTCCGTCGGTTCAAGCCGGGCGGCAGCATCTTCGGTGAGTACTGGGTCGGGCTGCGCTACTTCCGGATGTTCCTCAGCGACCCGACGTTCTGGGAGGTGTTCACCAACACTCTGGTGCTCGGAGCGCTGACACTGCTGTTCTGCTTCCCGCTGCCCATCGTGCTGGCACTGCTGCTCAACGAGGTCCGGGCCCGCCGCTTCAAGCGCTTCGTCCAGTCCGTCTCCTACCTGCCACACTTCCTGTCGATCGTGATCGTGGCGGCGATGGTCATGCAGCTGACCTCGATCGAGGGCACGGCCAACCAACTCGTCAGCCTGTTCGGCGGCGACCCGGTGGCATTCCTGCAGAGACCGGAGTGGTTCCGCACCATCTACGTCTCGTCCGAGGTCTGGCAGACGGTCGGCTGGGGCACGATCCTCTACCTCGCCGCCCTCACCACCATCGACGAGGACCTGTACGAGGCCGCCCGGATCGACGGCTCCGGCCGGCTGCGCCAAACCTGGCACATCACGTTGCCCGGCATCCGCCCGACGATGATGACCCTGCTGATCCTCAACATCGGCAGCTTCCTGGCCGTCGGGTTCGAGAAGATCCTGCTGCTCTACAACCCGTTGACGTACCCGACCGCCGACGTGGTCTCCACCTACCTCTTCCGGATGGGCTTCCAGTCGAGCAACTTCAGCTACGCGGCGGCCATCGGCCTCTTCGAGGCGGTGATCGGGCTGATCCTCGTCCTGTCGGCGAACGTCATCTCCCGTCGCACTGTCGGGACGAGCCTGTGGTGACCTTCGGTACGAAGATCGACGCTCCGAAGACGCGCGGGCCGGACGACAGCCGGGGTTACCGGATCTTCCGCGTCGTCAACACTGTCGTCCTGCTCGGCGTCGTGGTCGTGACGCTGTACCCGTTCCTCAACATCGTGGCCCGCTCGCTCAGCGAAGAGGCGTACATCATCGCCGGCAAGGTCACCTTCTTCCCGCGCGGGTTCGACCTGACCGCGTACAAGCTGGTGATGTCCGACTCGATGTTCTGGACGAACTACCGCAACACTGTGGTGTACACGGTGGTCGCGACGCTCATCTCGATCGTGCTGACCACCTGTTACGCGTACGTGCTGTCGAAGCCGCAGCTCAAGGGGCGCGGAGTGCTCATCGGGGTCGCGCTGTTCACCATGTTCTTCTCCGGTGGTCTGATCCCCAACTACGTGCTGGTCACCAGTCTGGGGATGAAGAACACCATCTGGGCCGTGGTGGTCCCCAACGCCATCAGCGTGTTCAACCTGCTGGTGATGAAGGCGTTCTTCGAGAGCCTGCCGAGCGAGCTGGAGGAGGCCGCGGCCGTCGACGGGCTGAACACGTACGGCATCCTGCTGCGGATCGTGCTGCCGCTGTCGAAGGCGATCATCGCGACGATGGTGCTCTTCTACGCGGTCTCCTTCTGGAACTCGTGGTTCACCGCGTTCCTCTACATCGACCGGCAGGACCTGCTGCCGGTCACCGTCTACCTGCGCAACCTGATCGCGGGTGCCACCGACGCACAGCAGTCAGGCGCGGCCGAGGCCGACGTCGTGCAGGCCGCGGCCACACTCCAGGCCGTGACGATCGTGCTCACCACCCTGCCGATCCTGGCGGTCTACCCCTTCGTCCAGCGGTACTTCGTCCGCGGCGTGATGCTCGGCGCGGTCAAGGGATGACGGCGAGCGCGCGGCACCTCCGACCCCCACCATTGAAAGGACGAGCCATGCTCCACAAGACGTGGCGCCGCGTGGCGGTAGCCACAGCGGGTCTGCTAGCGCTCTCCCTCACCACCGCCTGTTCCGAGGACCCCGGTGAGTCGACCGACCTCTCCGAGAACCGGGTCGGCGCGATGGCCAACTACGGCATCGGCGACCAGTTCAAGGCCACCGAGGCTCTCTCGTTCTCCACCCTCTACAACAACCACACGTTCTACCCGCTCAAGGAAGACTGGCTGTTCTGGTCGGAGCTCACCAAGCGGACCAATGTCACGATCGATCCGGTGGCCGTGCCGCTGAGCGACTACGAGCAGAAGCGCAGCCTGCTGATCGGCGCCGGCGACGCCCCGCTGATCATCCCGAAGACGTACCACCCGCAGGAGAACGCCTTCGTGTCCTCCGGGGCGATCCTCCCGGTGAGCGACTACCTGGACCTGATGCCCAACCTCAAGGACAAGATCACCAAGTGGAACCTCCAGCCGGAGATCGACAACCTGCGGCAGTCCGACGGTAAGTTCTACCTGCTGCCCGGCCTGCACGAGAAGCCCACGCAGGACTACACGGTGCTGGTGCGCACCGACATCATGCAGGAGCTCAACCTGGCGGTCCCGAAGACCTGGGACGAGCTGTACACGGTGCTCAAGGCGATGAAGGCCAAGTACCCGAACGTCTACCCGTACTCCGACCTCTTCAGCAAGCCCAACCCGACCGGCGCGTTGCTGAACATCCTCGGCTCGGCCCACGGCACCCAGGCGGGCTGGGACTACCAGCACGCGACCTGGGACCCGGCGGCGAAGAAGTTCAGCTACACCGGCGCGTCCGAGCAGTACAAGCAGATGGTCACCTACCTGCACAAGCTCGTCGCCGAGGGCCTGCTCGACCCGGAAAGCTTCACCCAGACCGACGACCAGGCCCGCCAGAAGCTCGCCAACGGCAAGTCCTTCGTGGTCACCGGCAACGCGCAGACCCTGGTCAACAACCACCGCCCCGATCTGGCCAAGACCCTGCCGAACGCCAAGATGGCCAAGATCCCGCTGCCGATCGGCCCGGCTGGCGAGATCAACCCGTTCCCCCGGTTGGAGAACGGCATCATGATCTCCACGAAGGCTCGGGAGAGCAAGAACTTCGTGGCCATGATGCAGTTCATCGACTGGTTGTGGTATTCGGACGCAGGCCTGGAGTTTGCCCGCTGGGGCGTCGAGGGCACGACCTTCACCAAGGACGCGTCCGGCAAGCGCACGCTCAACCCCGGGGTCGACTTCCTCGGGCTCAACCCGAAGGCGCCCAAGCACCTGCAGAAGGACTTCGGCTTCCACAACGGCGTCTTCGCCTACGGCGGCACTCCCGACCTGGTTCGTGGGTTCTTCTCGCCGGAGGAGCTGGAGTTCCAGAAGGTGATGGACGCCCGCAAGCCGAGGGTGGTGCCCCCGCCGGCCCCGTTGAGCGACGAGGAGCGCGAGCAGGTGTCGCTCTGGGAGACGCCGCTGAAGGACTTCGTCACCCAGAACACGCTGAAGTTCGCCCTCGGTCAGCGTCCGCTCAGTGAGTGGGACGCGTACGTGGCCGAGCTGAAGGCCAAGAACTCCGACCAGTACATCGACCTGGTCAACAAGGCGTACGAGCGGTTCCAGAAGAACAACGGCTGATGGGCGGGAGTCCGGTCGGGTCGCCCCTGGCGCGGCCCGGCCGGACCCCCGGTGACCACGGATCAGCTGAGTCGACCGGAGGGAGCGAGCGTGAGTGGCGCGACTCAGACCCGGCGACAGCTCGGCGACGGGCCACTGTCGCGGATCACCTCGCGCGTCTACATCCTGCTCGTGGTCGAGCTGCTCCTGCTGCTCACCACGTTGCCCGCCCTGCTTCCGCTGCTGGTGCTGGGCCGCGATCCGAGCAACCTGCCGCTGGCCGCGCTCCTGCTGGTACCGGTCGGCCCGGCGATCTCCGCCGCCCTGTACGCCCTGCGCCACCAGCGAACCGACCTGACCGACCTGCGCCCGGCCACCCTGTTCTGGCACGGCTACCGGGCCAACGTGCTCGGCGTGCTGCGCGTCTGGGTGCCGACGCTGCTGTGGTTGACAGTGCTCGCCGTGAACCTCGCCTACCGCGACGCTGCCGGCCTGTCGAGCTGGTGGGCGGTGCCGCTGGTGCTGATCGGAGTGGGCGTGACGCTTGGCGCGGCCAACGCCCTGGTGATCACCTCGCTGTTCGACTTCCGCACCCGCGACGTGCTCCGGCTGGCCGTGCACTTCCTCGTGCGTACCCCCGGTGTTCCCGTCGGCAACGCCCTGCTGCTGGCCGCTGCGGCCGGGATCACCGCGGTCTTCTCCGAAGCGGTGCTGATGCTGCTGGCGTCGATCGCGGTGCTGGCGTACCTGCGCGTCGGCGACCCGATGATCCACCTGATCCGGGAGGAGTTCACCAGATGAGCCGGCCCCTCAGCGCCAAGGTGCCCTTCGGGGGCGACTACAACCCGGAACAGTGGCCCGAGGACGTGTGGAAGCAGGACTACCGTCTCTTCGACACGGCACGGATCGACCTCGTCACCCTCGGGGTGTTCGACTGGGCGCTCACCCAACCCGCCGAGGGCACCTACGACTTCGCGTTGCTGGACAGGATCGTCGAGCGGGCCAGTGCCGAGGGACGCGGGATCTGCCTGGCCACCGGCACCGGAGCCCACCCACCGTGGTTGGCGAAGGCGTACCCCGAGGTGACCCGGACCGACTTCGAGGGCCGCAAGCACCGCTTCGGCCAGCGACACAACTCCTGCCCCAACTCGCCGATCTTCCGCCGGCTCTCGACGGAGCTGGCCCGCCGGGTCGCCCGTCGCTACGCCGACACCCCGGCGGTGCTCGCCTGGCACGTCGGCAACGAGTACGGCGGCGCCTGTTACTGCGCCCTGTGCGCGGCCGGCTTCCGGAACTGGCTGCGTCTCCGCTACGGCACCCTCGACGAGCTGAACGGGGCCTGGTACACCACCTTCTGGTCGCACACCTTCACCGACTGGGACGAGGTCGAGCCGCCCTCGGCGCTGACCGAGCACTGGCGTGGCCCGGACCACACCGCGTTCCCGGGCATCACACTGGACTACCTGCGGTTCACCTCCGACGCGATGCTGACGAACTTCCGCGACGAGAAGGCGGCCATCCGGGAGTCCAGCCCGGCACTGCCGGTGACCACGAACTTCATGGGCATGTACCGCCCGATCGACTACCACCGCTGGGCACCTCATCTGGACTTCGTCTCCTGGGACAACTACCCGCCCGACGACGCGTCGGCGGCCAGGATGGCGCTGACCCACGACCTGATGCGCGGGCTCAAGGACGGCCAGCCGTTCTGGCTGATGGAACAGACCCCGAGCTTCACCGCGTGCCGCGACGTCAACCCGTTGAAGCGCCCCGGTCTGATGCGGCTGTGGAGCTGGCAGGCCGTGGCGCACGGCGCTGACGCGGTCCTCTTCTTCCAGCTGCGTGCCTCCCGTGGGGCCAGCGAGAAGTACCACGGTGCCGTCATCGGCCACGCCGGTCGCTCCGACACCCGGGTGTTCCGGGAGGTCGCCGAGCTGGGCGCCGAACTGGAACGGCTCGGCCCGGCGTCACTGGGCGCGCGGACCCCGGCCCGGGTGGCGCTGCTGTTCGACTGGGACAGCTGGTGGGCGTTGGAGCTGTCCGACGGCCCGTCCCGGCTGGTCCGCTACCAGCAGGTCGTGCTCGCGTACCACCGGGCCCTCTGGGACGCCGGTGTGGACCTGGACGTCGTCGCGGTGACCGCCGACCTGTCCGGATACGACGTGGTCGTGGCCCCGGCCCTGCACCTGCTCAAGGGTGACCTGCCGCAGCGGCTGGAGGCGGTGGCGACGCGCGGCGGGTCGGTGTTGACCACCTACCTGTCCGGCCGGGTGGACGAGAACGACCAGGCGTTCCTGATGGACGTGCCGGGCCCGCTCGGTCAGCTCATGGGCGTCCGGGTCGACGAGTGGGACGCCCGCGGCCCGGAGGTGGTCAACACGGTCCGCCTCGGCGACGGCGCGGATCAGGTCGACGTCGACGCGAGCCTGCTGTTCGAGCTGGTGATTCCGCAGGGCGCGCAGGTCGTCGGCACGTACCAGGCCGACTTCTACGCGGGCACCCCCGCGGTGACCCGTAACTCCTTCGGCGCCGGCGACGGATGGTACGTGGCCACCGGGCTGGACCAGTCCGGGGTGTCCTGGGTCGTTCGGCAGGTGCTCGCCCGGCACGACCTGCTCGGGCCCTACCCGGACGTGCCGGACCTGGAATCCGCCGTGCGGGTCGCGGCGGACGGGTCGCGGCTGCTGTTTCTGCTGAACCACCGCGCCGAGCCGGTCGAGGTGACCGCCCGGACCGGCGGCGTCGACCTGCTCACCGGCGACCGTACGGCGGCCGGCGGCGCCCTGCGGCTGCCGGCGTACGGGGTTGTCGTGCTGGAGGAGGACCGGTGAACGCCGAAGAGTCGGTGGAGTTGGAGCAGCTGATGTTCGTCGAGGAGTCGATGGACGGTGACGAACCGCGCGTCCACCCGGCCTGGCTGCCGCCGGAGGCGTTCCGGTCGCTCGGCGCGCGTCGCATCCTCCTGCACGGCGAGGGGCTGCTCGTCGACACCGTCCTCAACGAGGTCTCGCGCGCCTGCGCCCGTTACGGCGGACGGGTGTGGCACTCCCCGTCCTGGGACGTCGACGTCGACCTGGTGCTCGCCCTGCGCGATGCCGCCGAGCTGCCCAATCCGGCGGTGGAGGCGGCCCGCGCCGCCGGCGAGGCGGCGCTGGTCGAGCTGGGCGACGGCGGGACGCTCGGCGACGAGGGTTTCGTGTTGGCGCGGGCCGGCGACGTGACGGCGGTGCTGGCCGACGCACCCGCCGGCCTGCTGTACGGGCTCTTCCAGGTGGTCCGGCTCTGCGCGGCGGCCTTCGACCCGGCCCGACCCCCGGAGCGGCACCGGCCGGCGCTGCGCCGACGAATGCTGAACCACTGGGACAACGTGGCAGTGCACCCGGTGATGGGCCAGGTCGAACGGGGGTACGCGGGCGGCTCGATCTTCTGGCAGGACGGCCGTCCGCGCGGCGACCTGGCCCGGGTGCGGGAGTACGGGAGGCTGCTGGCCTCCTGTGGGATCAATGCGATATCGGTGAACAACGTCAATGTGGCCCGTACCGAGGCGCTGCTGCTCACCGAGCGGCTCGGTGACGTGGCCGAG
>NZ_JBEYSL010000337.1:0-7739 GCF_040642735.1 Micromonospora sp. NPDC047753
CCGCGGGCCGCCTCGCCGACCGTCCCGGTGCCTCTCCGGTGTTCCGCGTCGGACCGGTACTGAGCTTCGCCATGCCGGACAAGTACGCGGTCGAGGCGAAATCTGTCGGCGTGCTCAGCTGCTCGACGTCAGCGTGGCCGCGCTCGGCGAGGGTGGGAAGGAAGTCCAGTACCGGCCGATCGGCGATGAACTCAAACTCCACGTCACCATATTGACCGGTGACGCGACGTGGTGCAAGAGTGAGGCGATGTCATCACCGGTCGAACAGGTGACGGAGCTGGATCCCGGTAGCCACCGCGATGCCGCTCGGCTGAGCCGCTACCTGGTCACGGCACTGCTGGCCCGTACCGCTGACGAAGGCGCCCGGGTCGCGCTGGTGATCTTCGCGTTGGAACGGACGGGCAGCGCAGCCGTCGGAGGGATGTTGGTCGCGACCCTGCTCCTCCCACACGTCGTGGCAGCGCCCCTGGTCGGCGGGCTGGTCGACCGGTCGCGACGACCGGCAGCCGTGCTCGCCGCCGCGATCGCCGTCTTCGCCAGCGCCCTCGCGGCAACGGTCGCCCTGCTCGGTCACGCGCCGCTGTGGCAGACCTACCTCGTCCTCGCGATAGCGGGGTGTTGCGGACCCGCGGTGACCGGCGGGCTGACCAGCCAACTGGCCGCCCTGGCCGGCCCCGCGCACGAGGCTCGTGCCTTCGCGCTCGACTCGTTGTCGTACACCGTCGCCGGCATGGTCGGGCCCGCGACGGTGGGGTTGGCGGTGGCGTACGCCAGCCCGAGCGCCGCCATCATGGCGCTCGCGGTCGCCGGCGGGCTCGGCGCGCTCGGCGTCGCATCCCTGCGCCTGCCCGCCCCGTCCGCCGGGGAGCAGACCCGAGCGGTCGACCTGTTCCAGGGTGCCCGCGAGATCGTGCGGAACCGGGCCCTGCGAACGATCACAATTGCCACCAGCATCGGCCAACTGGGCCTCGGCGGTCTGGCTGTCGTCGCCACCACCCTCGCTGCCGCTGCGCACCAACCCAGCCGAGCTGGACTGCTCCTCAGTGTGACCGCCGGTGGCGCGTTCGTGGGATCACTGCTCTGGGCGTGGCGCCCGATGCCGGCGTCCCGGGCGCCTCTCGTGACGGTCTGGGCCATGGTCGCGGTCGGCGTACCCCTCGCGTTGGCCGCCACTGTGCACTCCCTGTCGCTGGCCGCCGCACTGTTCGCGCTGTCCGGGCTCTTCACCGGACCGTTCGCCGCAGCGCTGTTCCTGGCCCGGAGCCAACTGGCCGCCGAGGCGACCCGTACGCAGGTCTTCACCATCGGCGCAGGGCTGAAGGTGGCCGCCTCGGCGATCGGCATCGGTCTCCTGGGCCTCGCCACCGACCTGCCGGCGAGTGCTCAACTGCTGGTGGTGGCCGCCTTCCCGATTCTCGCGGGCGTCGCCGGCGGCGTACTGCTGCGGCGCCCACGAGCGGTTGCGGGCGGACACATCGATGCTTGCTGAGTTTCTTTCACAAGCGTAGGAAGGACACCACCCGTCGATCCGCCGTCCAGCGTCGAAGGAGATGCGTGTGACCACCTCCAGAGGGCTCCGTCTCGCCGTGTCCGTGCTGGTGACGGCGGGTGCGGTCCTGCTCGGCACGGCGGCCCCCGCCGCACCGCCAACGACTCCCGCACCGGCCGGGCACCCGTCCTGCGACCCGATCGATCCGGCGGCCTGCCTGCTGCCGTTCCCGAACGACTACTTCACCGTGGCGGACCGGAGCAGCCCCACCGGCAGGCGGGTGCGGTTCGCCGCCGCCGCGCTGCCCGCCAACGTGCAGGGAAACCCGATCGACCCGACGGAGTGGAACCGGCAGGACGGGTTCAGCCCGGGCTCCCCGATCCTGGTGCGCGTACCCGGTCTCGACGCCGCGGCCAGCGGGATCGCGCCGGTCACCGACATCGGCCGCTCGCTGGCGCCGAACGCGCCGATCGTGCTGCTGAACACCCGGACGGGTGAGCGCACGCCGTACTGGGCCGAGTTGGACGCGCACGCCACCGGCCAGCCCGACCGGCAACTGCTGATCATCCGGCCGGCGGTGGCGCTGACCGAGGGCACCCGCTACGTCGTCGGGTTGCGCGGCCTGCGGGACGGTGACGGGGCGTCGATTCCGGCGCCGAGGACGTTCACGGCGTACCTGTCCGGTGCCGGCCTCAAGCAGCGGGACGCGCGGGGGCCGCAACTGAGGCGGATCGTCGCCGAGCTGAGCCGGGCCGGCGTCAAGCGGCACAGCCTCTACCTCGCCTGGGACTTCACTGTGGCCAGTCGGCACGGGCTGACCGGGCGGATGTTGGCGGTCCGGGACGACGCGTTCGCCGACCTCGGCCGGGCCGCGCCGCCGGTCACCGTCACCCAGGTGACCGACTATTCACCGGAGCAGGATCCGCTGATCGCCCGGCAGGTGACCGGCACCGTCGGCGTACCGTCCTATCTGACCGGCGATGGCGGGCCCGGCTCCCGCCTGCACTACGGGCCCGCCGGCGGCGCCGGGACGCCGCCCACGCCGAACGCCCTGCCCACACCGTCCGGCGCGACGGTGGCGGCCGACTTCGTCTGCAACATCCCGCGCAGCGCCTCGGCTGCGCGACCGGCCCACCTCTCGCTCTACGGCCACGGACTGCTCGGCCGACCGACCGAGATCAACGCCGGCAACGTCAGGACGATGTCGAACACCCACAACTTCACCTTCTGCGCGACCAGTTGGATCGGCATGGCCGCCGCCGACGTTCCCTTCGTGGCCAACGCCTTCACCGACCTCAGCGCCTTCCCCGCCGTGGCGGACCGGTTGCAGCAGAGCTTCCTGAACTTCCTCTTCCTGGGTCGCGCGATGATCCACCCGGCTGGGTTCGCCGCCCACCCGGCGTTTCGGGACGCCACCGCCCGGCCGCTGATCGATCGCGTCGGCGGGCTGCACTACGACGGCAACAGCCAGGGCGGCATCAACGGAGGTGCCCTCACCGCCATCGCCCAGGACTGGACCCGGTCGGTGCTCGGCGTACCGGCGATGAACTACTCCACGCTGCTGCAACGCAGCGTGGACTTCGCACCGTTCCAGACCGTCCTGGACGGCTACTACCCGGACAGGGCCGACCAACAGCTGGTCCTCGCCCTGCTGCAGATGTTGTGGGACCGGTCCGAGGCCAACGGGTACGCCCAGCACATGACCGACCGGCCGCTGCCGCGTACGCCGGCGCACCAGGTGCTGATGCACGTGGCCTTCGCCGACCAGCAGGTCTCGCCCGCCGCGGCCGAGGTGCAGGCGCGCACCATCGGCGCGCGCCTGCACACCCCCGCGCTCGCCGACGGCTGGTCACTGGACGTGCGGCCGTACTGGGGCATCACGCCGATCCGCCGGTATCCGTACAACGGCTCGGCGATCGTGATCTGGAACAGCGGCTCGGCATACGCGCCGCCACCGACCAACCTCGCCCCGGCGGGGCCGGAGTACGGCGACGATCCGCACGAGTTCCCCCGCGCCCAGGCCGGAGCCCAGAAACAGAAGGCGGTCTTCCTGCTCACCGGCAAGGTCGTCGACGTCTGCGCGCGGACACCCTGCCCGTGAAGCCCGGCCCGCCGGGACCACCACCCCGGCGGGCCCCAGCCGGGCGGCGGTCCGGTCCGCCTGCGGGCGGGTGAAGCGTTCGGTGAGCGCCAGCCCGGGCGTCGTCGATGCAGCACATTGATGGCGGCCTTGTCCCGATCGGTACCCTCTGGCACGCTCTGACAACGCCGGACGACGTCGTCTGACATGGGGGAGTGATGAAGGACCAGCGTGCCGCCACCCAGTCGCTTCAGGACAGACAGGCCGCCGAGAGGTTCGCCGAGCAGCTTCGGACCTTGCGGACCAGCGTGGGTGACCCGTCGTTCCGGAAGATGGCCGGGCGCTCGGGCCGGATCTCGCACACCACGCTGCACGAGGCCGCCGCCGGCACCAGGTTCCCCTCCTGGGAAACGGTCCGGGAGTTCGTCCGCGCCTGCGAGGCGGACGAGGCCCAGTGGCGGCGTCGCTGGGAGGACGCGCAGCGTCCCGCGTCCGTTCACGGCTCCGATGACGGCGATGCCACCCCGGCCAGCACCGGTTCCCCGACCGGCCTCGACACCCCGATCACCACGGGTGGAATGAGGTCCGACACCGGGACCGGCGCCCCGGAGACGACCAGGCCCGTCGCGTCTGTCGTTCCCGTGCCGTCGGAGCGGCAGAACCCGCTACGGGGCACCGACTATCCGCCGACCGACCAGGACGTCGCGAGGGGACGGCGGCAGCGGCTGCCGTGGCTCGCCGCCGCCGCTGTGGTCCTGGTGGTGGCGATGGTCGCCGTGCTGGGCGTCGTCGTCCGCGGCCGGTCGTCCCGGGACGCCCCCGGCACCGTGGCGGCGTCGTCCACACCGACCGTTTCGCCGTCGGCGTTCTCGGACTCGCTGATCCCCGGCGACTCGAGCAAGTTCATCGCCGACGTCACCATTCCCGACGGCACCCGGGTGCGGGTGAACTCCCAGTTCGTCAAGGTGTGGGCGCTCAAGAACGTGGGGAAGGTGGCCTGGCACAACCGTTTCCTGGCGCGGACCAACCCGACCGCCGACGCCGACGGTTGCCAGGTGCCGGATCGGGTGGCGATCGGTGACACACCACCTGACGAGCAGGTGATGATCAGTGTCGAGGTCACCGCGCCCAGCCGCCCCGGAAAGTGCTGGGTGAGCTGGAAGATGGTCGACGAGAACGGGCAGGAGTACTTCCCCACCCGCCGGCCGGTCTACTTCATGGTCACCGTCACCGCCTGAACGCGCTCCCGGTCGCCCCGGCCGGTGCCGGAGTGCCATCGCTCGATGTCAGCCCCGGACGTCACCGAATCTGACAACACCACATCCATCGAGGTCGGCGAGGGCCTGACGGATCTGACAGCACAACAGGGGTACCGAACAGCAGGCCGATTCTCGCAAGGTGATGTCCGTTCCGAACGACTCACCAATTGCGAGGAGGATCGACAGTGCGCCGTCACTGGATGTCCGTCGGGCTCGCCGTGCTCTGCGTGGCCGTCGGCGTTCCGGCCCACGCCGGAGCCGCGACATTCGGCGCCACAGCGCAGCAGCCCGTGACCACGGCCGCGCGGCCAGTCGTGGACATGGAGGCCACCGTCCTGGCGGCCCAGATCGACCCCCGCCGCGCAGACAACACACTGACCCCGGGCGCGAAGAACTCCGTGCTCGCCGTCGAGCAGGCGCTCCAGGCGCGGGGCCTGCTGAACGCACAGTGGGTCGACGGCTACTTCGGGACCGTCACCGTCTCGGCGTACGCGGCGTACCAACGCTCACTCGGCTACACCGGGCTGGCCGCCAACGGGCTACCCGGCACGACGTCGCTGACGAGGCTCGGGCTGAACCGTTACACAGTCGGCAACACGATCGGCCCGGGCGCGAAGGTTCCGCGTGACGGGTACGTCGTCAACGCCCGCACCCAGGCCATGTTGGCCGAGGCGCAGCGTGTCCTCGGCTACTCCCTGGTGCTCGACCAGGGCTCCTACAACCCCGGGGGCGATCCCACCTCGGCCGGTACGCACGACGGCGGGGGTGTGGTGGACATCGCGGTCACCGGCATGACCGCTGCCAGGCGCACCGCCGTCGCCAGGGCGCTGCGTCAGGTCGGCTTCGCCGCCTGGGTCCGTAGCCCGAGTCAGGGCGACTGGCCGTGGCACATCCACGCCACGGCGATCAACGACACGGACCTGTCCAGCCAGGCGCAGCACCAGGTCGGCGACTACTACCTGGGCATGAACGGCCTGGCCAACCAGGGACCGGACGACGGCCCCCCGGTCCCGATCACGACCTGGGAGCAGTACCAGCGCGGGCAGTGACCCGCACCCGCTCACCGTTTGGGAAAGGACACCATGAACATCCGTAAGAGCCTCGCCGCCGTCGGCGTCGCGCTGGCCGCGACCACCTCGATCCTCAGCGTCGCATCGCCCGCGTCGGCTGCGGCCCGAGACGGGGTCTGCGACAGTGGCGAGTTCTGCTACTACTACAACAGCGACAACGCGGGATCGATCTCTGACTTCACCGGATCGCTCGACGACTACGGCACCGAGCAGCCCTCGTGCTACGACTTCAAGGGCGCTGGCGCTGGCAAGGGCCTGTGCATCAAGAACGAGGCCGCCTCGGTCTGGAACCGCAGCACCAAGACCGTGCGTGTCTACTACAACAGCGGCTACGCCGGTTCTTACCAAGACTTCGCGGCCGGCGCGAAGGGAAACCTCAACGCCACGCTGAAGAACAACAACGCCTCGCACCAGTTCTCGCCGTCGGCGCGAACGAACCTGTCGTACGGCCTGTACCAGGCCAGCGGCGGCACTGTCACGTGCGGCTTCGACGGTTACACCACCACGCCCGGGCGGCACGAGGGCATCGACATCGCCCGCAGCGTCGGCTCGGACGTGCGGGCCCTGGTCTCCGGAACGGTCATCTACGTCGCGCGGGGCAGCACCGGCAGCGGCGGCCTGTCCACGATCTCCGTCTACAACTCCTCGCTCAACAAGACGGTGATCTACCTGCACACCGCGCCGAAGTCCGGGGTGAGCGTGGGCGACGCCATCAGCAAGGGCGAGATCATCGCCGATGAGTCGTGGCACGGGGTGTCGTCCAGTTCGGGCGCGCACACCCACGTCGAGGTCCGGGCCGGCCGGCAGACCCACGCGGCCGTCAGCGTCGGCGACCCCACCCTGGACAACGCCGACCCGACCTCGTTCTGGAACTCCCAGGGCTACAACGAGAAGTAGGACGCCATGAGTATCCGCAAGGGCCTCGCCGTCGTCGGCGCCGTCCTCGCCATGTCCACCTCCATCCTGAGTGTCGCCTCACCGGCAGCGGCGGCCGCACGGGACGGAACCTGCGACAGCGGCGAGTTCTGCTACTACTACAACAGCAACCAGGCCGGCTCGGTCTCCGACTTCACGGACTCACTCGACGACTACGGCACGACCCAGCCGACCTGCTACGACTTCAAGGGCTCAGGCAGCGGCAAGGGCCTGTGCGTGAAGAACAACGCCGCGTCGGTGTGGAACCGCACCGGCAAGACCGTGCGGGTCTGGTTCAACAGCAACTTCGCCGGTGCGAGCCAGGACTTCACGTCCGGCGCGAAGGGAAACCTCAACGCCACGCTGAAGAACAACAACGCCTCGCACGAGTTGCTGAGCGGGCCGACGGGCTGTAGCACCGACGGCACCAACAGCAGGCTGCCGAGCACCATCCTCGTCTACCGGGTCAGTCTCGGCCGGGTCGACCGGGTCGACTTCAAGACGTACGTCAAGAACGTCCTCCCGAACGAGTGGGTGACGAGTTGGCCGTCCGCCTCGCTGGACGCCGGTGCGATGGCCGTCAAGAGCTACGGCTGGTACTGGGCGTTGCACTCGACCCGGAAGACGTCCGGCGGGCAGTGCTACGACGTCCGGGACGACACCGGTGACCAGGTCTACCGGCCGTCGACGGCACAGACGTCGACGTCCGCCGCGGTGGACCGGACGTGGTCGGCCCGGATGACCCGGAGCGGCAACATCCTGCGGGCGCACTACTGTGCGACGACGACCGCATGCGGTGGCTGGGTGGACGGGGACTGGCTGTCGCAGTACGGCTCGCGTGACCTCGCCAACGAGGGCAAGAGCTACCAGGCGATCCTGCGCTACTACTACCGCGCCGACGAGCGCGTGGGCCTGCTCGTCGGGGC
>NZ_JBEYSL010000338.1:0-7733 GCF_040642735.1 Micromonospora sp. NPDC047753
GGTGAAGAACCGCACCCTGGGTGCGTCCGCTGGGGTGGTGTCGATGAACGCGGTGTGGGAGGTGCCGGCCCTCAGCCGGGGTGACCAGCCGGGTTCGGCTGGGCACCACGGTGCTCATCGTTCCGTACCGGCACCCGCTGCTCACCGCCCGGATGGCGGCGAACCTCAACCGGCTCAGCGGCGGCCGGCTCGTCCTCGGTGTCGGCGTCGGCTGGGCCCGGCAGGAGTTCGAGGCGCTCGGCGTGCCGTTCCGGCAGCGCGGTGCGCTGACCGACGAGTACCTGCACACGATGCGCGCGGCCTGGCAGGACACCGACGACTACGACACGGCAGCGATCCCGATCTGGGTCGGTGGCAACAGCGAGGCCGGCATGCGCCGCGCGGTACTGCTCGGTGACGCCTGGCACCCGCTGCGGGTCACGCCGGGACGGCTGGCCGACGCGGTCGGACGACTGACGCACATCGCCGGCGAGCTGGGTCGCCCGGTGCCCGCGTTGGTGCCGCGGATCGCGATCCAGGAGACCCGGGAACCGATCACCGACCCGGACCGGCTCGCCGGTGTCGGCACCATCGACCAGATCGTCGCCGACCTGGACCAGCTTCGTGTGCTCGGCGCGGAGACGGTGGTGCTGGACCCGTTCAACGGTGACCTGACCGAGATCCGCCAGCCCGAACGCGCCTGGCGGACCCTTGCGGCAGTGGCCGCACATCACAGAACCCAGGAGGACCGATGACCCCCGACGACGAGAAGTTTCTCCGCCATGCCGTCGAAATCGCCAGGCGGGCGGGGGCTTCCGGCGAACGGCCGTTCGGCTCGTTGCTTGTCGACGCGGCCGGCGTCGTCCTGATCGAGGACCACAACACGGTGGTCTCCGACGCGGACATCAGCGCCCATCCGGAGCTGAAGCTGGCCCGCTGGGCGGCTCGGGAACTCACTCCCGAGGTGGCCGCCGGCACCACCATGTTCACCAGTTGTCAGCCCTGCGCGATGTGCGCGACGGCGATCGACCGGTCCGGCCTCGGGCGGGTGGTGTACGCGCTGTCCACCGAGCAGTTCGAGGAGGTCAAGCCGGCCACCCCGCCGCTGCCCCCGGTCCGCTACGAGGGGCCGGCGCTGTTCGACGAGGCGCGCCGGCCGATCGACGACTACTACTGAGCGGAGCCGCTCCGGGTCGGTGTGACGCAGCCGGAATTGACAGTCGGCCGGCCGCCGGAGCAGGGTTGAGCGGTGACAACGATGTCAACGGTCAAATAGGGGGAAAACCCTCTAGCTGCGTGCCGACCCGGCCAGTCGATTCGCGGCGTACCGTTGGCAGTTTTGCGGCGCGGACCCGGTCCGTTCGCCGATCCTGGCCGTATGTCCCTTTCCTACCCCACGGTGACCAGCTGAGATGACCGACGTGCCCCGATCCGACGCCGCAACGACCCCTGCCCCGCCGGGGTCACCAGACCTTCCCGAGCTGGACGAGTTCCTCGTCGACCAGACCCGGACGCTGCTCGACACCGCTCGCCGCTCGGTCCGGCCCGAGGGCGGCTTCTGGTGGCTCACCGACGACCGCACCCCGGATCGCGGAGAACCCATCCACACCTGGATCACCTGCCGGATGACCCACGTGGCCGCCCTCGCCCACCGCAACGGCGACCCGGACGCCGCCGCCCTGGTCGACCACGGGATCACCGCGCTCAGCACGCTGCTGCGTGACGACCGGTACGGCGGCTGGTTCGGCGCGGTGGACCAGCAGGGAGTACCCGTCAACGACCGCAAGGCCGGCTACGACCACGCGTTCGTGCTGCTCGCCGCCTCCAGCGCCGTGCGCGCCGGACGCCCCGGCGCGGACCGGCTGCTCGCCGACGTGCTGGCGGTCGTGCGGGACCGGTTCTGGGACGACGACGCCGGCGCTGTCCGCGAATCGTGGAACCGGGACTGGACGGTCACCGAGGACTACCGGGGCGCCAACAGCAGCATGCACATGGTCGAGGCGTTCCTCGCCGCTACCGCCGCCACCAGTGACGCGAGTTGGGCTGACCGGGCCCTGCGGATCGCCACCCACCTCGTGCACGGTGAGGCGGCCCGACACGACTGGCGGCTGCCCGAGCACTTCACCACCGACTGGACGCCGCTGCCCGACTACAACCGGGACCAGCCCGCCGACCCGTTCCGGCCGTACGGCTCCACGATCGGGCACTGGCTGGAGTGGGCCCGACTGCTGCTGGAGTTGGAGGCGGTGCTGCCGCAGCCACCCCGCTGGCTGCTCGCCGACGCCCGGGCCCTGTTCGCCGCCGCCGTGCGTCGCGGCTGGGCGGTCGACGGCGCGGACGGCTTCGTCTACACCATCGACTGGGACGACCAGCCGGTGGTGCGCTCCCGGATGCACTGGGTTCTCGCCGAGGCCATCGGCGCGGCGATCACGCTTCATCGCCGTACCGGGGACGCGGTCTACCTCGACTGGTACCGGGTCTTCTGGGCGTACGCCCGCCGTACTCTCATCGACCAGACCGGATGGCGGCACGAGTTGGACGCGCAGAACCTGCCCGCCGACACGGTCTGGCACGGCCGGCCGGACGTCTACCACGCCTACCAGGCGGTACTGCTGTCCCGCGCGGCCGACGGGCTCGGCGGCCCCGGCCCGCTCGCACCGGGGGAGGTGACCGCGTGATCGTCGTCGCGGGTGAGGCGCTGATCGACCTGGTCGTGACTGCCGAGGGGCAGCGTGCCGTCCCGGGTGGTTCGCCGGCGAACGTCGCCGTCACCCTGGCCCGGCTCGACCAGCCGGTACGACTGCTGGCCCGACTCGCCGACGACGACTACGGTCGGCAACTCGTCGAGCATCTGAGCGCCAACCGGGTGGACCTGGAGTGGGCGGTACGCGCCGCGGAGCCCACGTCGGTGGCGGTCGCCACTCTGAACGCCGCCGGGCAGGCCAGCTACGAGTTCCGGCTGGCCGGTGCGGCCGACTGGCAGTGGACGCCGCAGGAGTTGCCCGAGCTGGCGGGGTCACCGGCGATCGCGCTGCACAGCGGGTCCCTCGCGCTCGCGTTGGCACCCGGCGCGGAGGCGCTGGAGGGCCTGCTCGCCCGGGAACACCAGCGGGACGGGCTCACCGTCTCCATCGACCTCAATCTGCGCCCGAGCATCGTCACCGACCGGGCGGCGGAGCAGGAGCGGGTACGCCGGCAGGTTCGCATCGCGCACCTGGTCAAGGCCAGCGACGAGGACCTCGCCTGGCTCTACCCGGACCGTTCGGTGGCCGACGTGATGACCGAATGGCGTACCGCCGGTGTGTCCTGCGCCGTGGTGACCCGGGGCGGGGACGGCGCCGTGCTGCTCGCGCCCGACGGCTCGCTGCACGAGGAGCCGGCGGTCCGCACCACAGTGGTGGACACCGTCGGCGCCGGCGACTCGTTCACCGGTGGCCTGCTGGCCGCGCTGGCCGACCTCGACGCGCTCGGCGACCGCCCGGCCGACCGGCTCGCCGCGGTCACTCCGCAGCAGTGGGGTGCGGTGCTCCGACAGGCCGCCACGGTGGCCGCCCTGACCTGCGGCCGCCGAGGCGCCAACCCCCCGACCAAAGCAGAGGTCGAAGCCCTCCTGACCCCCGCGCCCTGACCCCCGTGCCCACTCCCGCCCCCGCGATCTTGCACATTCTGTCCCGGCAAAAGGCGCATTGCTGCGCAGGTCGCCAACAGTAAGTGCAAGATCGCGGGGGTCAGGCGGGCGCGCGGGTCAGGTTAGGCCGCGTTTTAGGAGCCTGGTGGGGAGGACCGTCGTGTCGGGTGGGGTGTCGTCTCCGGCGATTCTCTGGAAGAGGCGTTCGGTGGCCACCTTGGCCAGCTCTCTCGTGTCGTAGGCGACGACGGTCAGCGGTCGGGGCATCAGGTGGGCCAGCTCGAAGTCGTCGAAACCGACAAGCGCGGCGTCACTGCCCCGCCGGTGCAACTCCTGGAGCGCGCCGACGGTGAGCCGGTTGTTGGCGCAGAAGAACGCGGTGGGTGGTTCCGGGAGGTCGAGCAGCGCGGCGACCGCTCGGCCGGCCTCCTCTGGCGCGATGAGCCGCTCGCGGATCAGCGACTCGTCCGGGGCGACGCCGGCAGCGTCCAGCGCCGACCGCGCCCCGGCCAGTCGCTCCCGCATGGTGGGCACGCTCGGCGCGCCGAGCAGCAGCCCCACCCGTCGGTGCCCCTCGTCGAGCAGCGCGCTCACCCCGGCGTGGCTGCCACCCCGGTTGTCCAACAGCACGGCGTCGGCGTGCAGCCCCTGCGGCGGCCGGTCCAGGAACACCACAGGCATGCCCAGCTCGACCTCGCGACGCAGGAACGAGTGGTCCAGGCCCGCCGGCACCACCAGCAGACCGTCGACGCGGCGTTGGGTGAAGTCCTGGAGCAGGGCGCGTTCCCGCTCCGGGTCCTCCTCCGACGACGCGGTGATCAGCATGGTGCCGTGCGCGGCGGCGATCTCGGCGGCGACGCTGGCGATGGTCGCGTAGAACGGGTTGGCGATCTCCTCGATCAGCAGCCCGACGGTGGCGTTGAGCTGCCGGGAGCGCAGGTTACGGGCGATGTCGTTGCGTCGGAAGCCCAGCTCGGCGATGGCGGCCAGCACCCGGGCGACCAGTTCCTGCCCCACCGGCTCGTCGTTCACGACCCGGGAGACCGTCTTCAGGCTGACGTCGGCCCGCCGGGCCACGTCCACCATCGTGGGACGCCGACGCACTGTCGGTCGGGTCGGGGTCTGGGTCACGGGGTGGTCCTCCACGGCGGGCGCGGGTCAACGGTCGAGGGCGGCGAGCGCGTCGACCGCTTTTCGGGCGGCGATGAGCACCGGATCCCAGACCGGCGCGTACGGCGGAGCGTAGCCCAGGTCCAGCTGCGTCATATCGTCCACCGTCATGCCGTTCCACAGCGCCACGGCCAGTGTGTCGATCCGTTTGGCCGCCTCGGACCAGCCGACGATCTGCGCGCCGAGCAACCGACCGCTGGGGCGCTCGGCGATCAGCTTGACCGTCATCGGCCGGGCGCCCGGGTAGTAGCCGGCCCGGTTGGTCGACTCGGCGATCACCGAGACGAACTCGAAGCCGGCGGCGGTGGCCTCCCGTTCGCGCAGGCCGGTCCGGCCCACCTCCAGGTCGCAGACCTTCGTGACAGCCGTGCCGATCACGCCGGTGAAGGTGGCGTATCCGCCGCCGATGTTGATCCCGGCGACCCGGCCCTGCTTGTTGGCGTGCGTGCCGAGCGGCACGTGCACCGGCAACCCGCTGACCCGGTGCAGGGTCTCCACACAGTCACCGGCCGCCCAGACGCCGGGGTGCTCGGGCACCCGCATCCGGCGGTCCACCCGGATCGCGCCGGTCGGTCCGAGGGGCAGCCCGGCGGCCTTGGCGAGCGCCGTGTTGGGGCGTACGCCGAGGCCCAGGACCACGACGTCGGTCGGGATCGGCCCCTCGGCGGTGACCACCGCGGAGACCCGGCCGTCCCGCTGTTCCAGGCCAGTCACCGGCAGGCTGGTGCGGATGGTGACGCCGAGGCCGCGCATGGCCTCGGTGACCAGCTCGGCCATGTCGGCGTCGACGGTCGCCATGGGCTGCTCGCCCGCCTCCACCAGGGTCACCGAGAGCCCGCGTTGGATCAGGGCCTCGGCGATCTCGACGCCGATGTACCCGCCGCCGACCACCACGGCCCGGCGCGGCTGCGGGTCGGCGTCCAGCCAGTGTCGTAGCGCAGCGCCGTCGTCGAGGGTCTGCATGCCGAACACGCCGTCCGCGTCGGTGACCGCCCACGACGGCTTGACCGGCACCGCGCCGGTGGCGTACATCAGGTCGTCGAAGCGTTCGCGGACCTCGCCGCCGCCCGTCAGGTCCCGGGCCACGACCTCGCGGCGTTCCAGGTCGATGGCCGTGACCTCGTGGCGCATCCGGACGTCCATCGCGTACTCGGTGCGGAACGTCTCCGGGTCGCGGGCGATCAACGCCTCGGGGCCGGGCACCAGGCCACTGATCCAGTACGGGATGCCGCACGCCGAGTAGGAGGTGAAGTTGCCCCGCTCGAAGACCACGATCTCCAGGTCGCCACGGTCACGGCGGCGGCGGGCCTGGGACGCCGCCGACATTCCGGCGGCGTCCCCGCCGATGACGATCAGCCGTTGCGCCACGGGCTCATCTTGTCACGCGGTGATCAGCCGCGGGTCTGCCGTGCGACGTCCTGCACCACGTCGGTGAGTCGGCCGGTGCGTTCGAACACCGCACGCTGCCGCGCCGCGCCGCTGCCGTGCCGGCGCAAGCCGCCCAGAAGGTCGTTCACCTCGGCCCAGTCGCCGTGCTGCTCCAGCGCCGGCCGCATCCGCTCCACGAACCGGTCCAACAGCTCCCAGGCCGGGCGCAGCTCACCGTTCGTGACGTCGACGGCTTCGCCCTCCAGGCCGTCATGGGCGGCCCGCCAGTGCGCCCCGACCAGCAGGTGGTGGTCGGTCTGCAACGCCGGTCGGCCGGCCTCGACATCCGCCATGGCGGTGGCGACAAGCGCCCGGACCAGCGCGGCGACAAGGACCGCGTCGTCCACCGACGGGCAGACGTCGCCGATCCGCAGCTCGACTGTCGGGTACTTCGCCGACAGGCGGGCGTACCAGTAGAGCATCCCCTCGTCGAGCATCACCCCGCTGGAGATCAACTGGCGGATCAGCCGCTGGTAGTGCTCGTGCGACTCCAGGAACGGGGTCGGCGCCACCGACGGCCAGCGCTCCCATTCGACCGAGCGCCAACTGGCGTAGCCGGTGTCCTCGCCCCGGGAGAACGGCGAGTTGGTGGTCACCGCGTGCAGCATCGGCAGCCACGGCCGTACGTGGTTGAGCACCTGCACGCCGGTGTCCGGGTCGGGCACCCCGACGTGGACGTGCATGCCGTTGTTGCCGGGGCCGGGGACGAGCAGCCGGAACCGCTCGATCATGCGGTCGAAGCGTGGCTTGTCGACCACCGGTGGCACCGGGCCGTCGACCGGGCCGGTACCGATGGCGAGCAGGCGTACGCCGGCCCGCTCGGCGGCGTCGGAGAGCGCCTTACGCAGTACGCCGAGGGAGTGCCGGATCGACGAGAGCTCCAGGCCGGGCGGGCTGCCGATCTCGATCTGACTGGTCTGGAACTCCCGCTCCACCTGCCCGCGAAGTTCGGCCGGCACCTGCTCCATGACGAGGTCCACGGCCGGAACCGCAGCCCCGGTGTGCGGGTCGACGAGCAGGAACTCCTCCTCGACACCCACGGTGAGCAACCCGGTGGCCGCAGCCCTGTCGCTGAGCGCGTCCGCCACCTGACCGGTCATCGACATCACCCGTCCGTTTCTACCGTTCGCGGTCCGTCCGCGTCGGTCCTTCGCTTGGTTACCCAACGTGGCGATGCCGGGAAACGTGGCGGCGGTACGTCGTCCTCGAAGGCGGGCCGCCGGATTCGGCCGGGTGACGAGACAGCGGGTCCTATGCTGAGCCCGTGCCGGTGCTGTTGGGCTGTGTCGGGGTCGCGTGGATGTCCGCGTTCGCCCAGCTCACCCTGCTCGCGGGCCGCCCTGCCGACCTGCTGGCGGGCGCCGCGCTGACCGCCCTGGTGCTGCTCGCGGTGGTGCTCGCGGCCCGGGTGCGCGGCCGGGCGGGCGCGCCCGGCCCTCGATCAGCTGCTGGTCGACCAGCTGATCGCCATCGGCCCGGACGGGCGTACCCACAGCAAGCAGGATGACCTGGCCGCTCACCGGGACCG
>NZ_JBEYSL010000339.1:0-7729 GCF_040642735.1 Micromonospora sp. NPDC047753
CGCGCGGGGCACCGTCGGGCAGGCCGACCAGGTGTCGGACCAGCGCCCGGTAGCGCTCCTCGAAGATGTGCAGCGGCAGCACCAACCCGGGAAAGTCCACGGCTGGCGGCCCATCTCGGTGAAGATCCAGCCGAAGGAGTTGGCCAGCAACGGCAGCACCGGCATGGCCAGCCCGGCGCGCAGCAGCCACCTGCTGCTCGGGGTGCGGCCCTTGCGCTGGCTCCACAGCACCAGCAGGGCGATCGCGCCAGCCGCCATCCCGAAGGCGATCATGAAGCGGAAGCTCCAGTAGGTGACCGGGATGATCGGCGTGTAGCTGCCGGCGCCGTACTGGGTGGCGTACTGGGCCTGTAGGTCGTTGATGCCGTGCACTGTGCCGTTCGGGTCGCCGGTACCCAGGTACGACAGCAGGTACGGGATCTTGAGGGCGAACACCTCGCGGCTGCCGTCCAGGCTGCCGATGGTGAGCACCGAGAACGAGGCGGGACTCTCGGTGGTGTAGAGGCCCTCGGCGGCGGCCATCTTCATCGGCTGCACGTCCGTCATGATCTTGCCCTGGATGTCGCCGGTGAACAGCACGGCCGCGGAGGCGACCAGGACCACCCAGGAGCCGAACTTCGTGGCGAAGCGGTACGCGCCGGTGTCGGCGGAGTCCCGGTTGCGGATCACGTGGTACAGGCCGACCGCCACGACCAGCGACCCGGCGACCAGGAACGAGCCGGCCAGGGTGTGCGGGAAGGTGATCAGGGCGACCTTGTTGGTCAGCACGGCCGGGAAGTCGGTCAGCTCGGCGCGTCCGCTGTCCGGGTTGATCCGGTAGCCGACGGGGTTCTGCATGAACGAGTTCGCGGCGAGGATGAAGTACGCGGAGAGGTTGGTGCCGATCGCGGCGGCCCAGATGCTGGCCAGGTGCGCCCGCTTGGGCAGCCGGTCCCAGCCGAAGATCCACAGGCCGATGAAGGTGGATTCGAGGAAGAACGCGACGAGCGCCTCGATGGCCAGGGGTGCGCCGAAGATGTCGCCGACGAAGCGGGAGTAGTCGCTCCAGTTCATGCCGAACTGGAACTCCTGCACGATCCCGGTGACCACACCCATGGCGAAGTTGATCAGGAACAGCTTGCCGTAGAACTTGGTGAGCTTGAGGTAGCGCTCGTTGCCGGTGCGGTGCCACATCGTCTGGAGGATGGCTACCAGCACGGAGAGGCCGATGGTCAGCGGCACGAAAAGGAAGTGGTAGACGGTGGTGACACCGAACTGCCAGCGGGCAACGTCCAACGCGTCCACCTGAAACCCCCAACGATCCGTACTACGAGACGTAGTAAATACTACTGCTCGTCGTAGAGGATTGGGCAGGGCCGGGTGGCCCGAAACGGCCCGGGACCAATGACCCTGATCACCCGACCCGCCCTCGCGGCCCCGCCGGGGCGTGCGACGATGGCGCGCTGATGGACACCGCACACACCACCTGGCAGCCGCCACTGATCTGGCGCGCAGCCCTGCTGCTGGCCCGGGGCCTGGTCGGCCTGCTCGCCCGCCTCGAGGTCACCGGCGACGTCCCGACGCACCTGCGTCGCGGCCCGCTGGTGCTGACCGCCAACCACATCAGCCCGTTCGACCCGGTGGTCATGGCCGCCGCCTGCCAGATTCGCGGCGTCGCCCCCCGGATCATGGCGACAGCCGGGCTGTTCCGCGTCCCGGTGTTCGGTGCCGCCATGCGCCACGCCGGGCACATCCGGGTCGACCGCGGCACCAGTGCCGTGCACCAGGCCCTCGACAACGCCGCCACGGCCGTCGCGCGTGGCTCGGTGATCCTCATCTACCCCGAGGGGCGCATCGGCCTGGACCCCGGTCTGTGGCCCGAACGCGGCAAGACCGGCGCCGCCCGCCTCGCCCTGGCCTGCGGCGCCCCGGTCGTCCCGGTCGCCCAGTGGGGCTCGCACGAGGTGCTGCCCTACCAGGCGCCCCGCGGAATGCTGCGCGGCATCGCCCGCTCGCTGTGGCGCCGCCCGGTGATCCGGGTGCACTTCGGCACCCCCGTCGACCTGGGCGAGACGGCGGCCGCCAACCCCGGCGCGGCCCGCCGCGCCACCGACCGGATCATCGACGCTCTCACCGACACCCTCGCCCCGCTGCGCCCCGACGAACCCGACCGGCCCCGCCACGTCGACCCCGGACGCCCCACCGACCTCAGCCGCGCCCACCGCCGCCGCTCAGACTGAGGCCACCGCCGCGACCGCCGAGGTTTGCCGCGACGCCGAGGTCCGCCAGTGCCCGGAGACCCCGCACGGGCGCCGGAAAGCCGCGCCGGGTGGAACGGTCTGCCGGGGGCCTGCGGCACCGAGGTCAGCCGGGGCCGCACCCCAACCCTCCCCACCCCCCAACACCACCTTCGCTTCCTTTGCTCTGCACCCGCGGACGCACCAGCTACCGAAGGTGACTGTCGACTCCGCGGGTGCAGAGCAAAGGACAAAGGACAGGCATCCGGAGGTTGGGGCCGTAGGCCGGTCCGGCGGGATCGTGCGGCCGACGGGCATGCCGACGTCGCGCCTGCCGCCACCGCGGACAGGGACACCCGCCGACCACGGCAACCACCCGCGCCGCCTCCCCGGCGTCCCAGGCCTGATCTTCGCCGGCAGGCCACCCGCGCTCCACCGACGGCAGGCATACTGCGCTGCGTGTTGACCCGATTCGGCTACCTCGACGCGCCCGCGCCGCTGGCGTTCGCCCACCGTGGCGGCGCCGCCGAGGGCGACGAGAACACCACCGAGGCGTTCGCCCGGGCCATCGGGCTGGGCTACCGGTACGTGGAAACCGACGTGCACGCCACCGCCGACGGCGTGGCGGTGATCTTCCACGATCCGACGTTGCGCCGGCTCACCGGCGAGGCGGGGCGCATCGCCGAGATGAGCTGGGCGGACCTCGCCTCCGTACGCGTCGGCGGCGCCGCCGTCGTACCCCGGCTCGACGAGGTGTTGGGGGCGTGGCCGCAGGTCCGTTTCAACATCGACGTGAAGGCCGACGGCGGCGTCGAGCCGACGGTCGCGACAGTGACCCGGGCCGGCGCCGGCGACCGGGTGCTGCTCGCCTCGTTCAGCGACGCCCGGCTGACCCGGCTGCGGGCGCTCACCGAGGGACGCGTCGCCACCAGCCTCGGCATGCGCGGCGTCGCCCGGCTGCGGCTGGCCTCCCTGCACGGGCGTCCGCTGCGGCTGCCGCCGTCGGTGGTCGCCGCGCAGGTGCCGCCGCGCTACGGGCGGGTGCCGGTGGTGGACCGCCGGTTCCTCGACTACTGCCACCGGATCGGCCTGCAGGTGCACGTCTGGACGATCGACGAACCCGCCCAGATGCACGACTTACTGGATCGTGGCGTGGATGGCATCATGACCGATCACGTCGGCGTGCTGCGCGACGTCTACCGCAGCCGCGGCCACTGGGCCGCCTGAACCATTCCAAGGACCCCGATGGCCGAGACCGTGACCCCCACGGTGGACGACACCCCGCCTCCCGCGAGCACCCGCCGGGAGCGCCGGGGCTGGTACATCTACGACTGGGCCAACTCCGCGTTCCAGACCACCGTCATCACCGTGTTCCTCGGCCCGTTCCTGACCACGGTCGCCGAGGTGGCGGCCGGGTGCGAGCTGGGTGCGGATTCGTGCGACGGCTTCGTGTACCCGCTCGGCATCAAGGTCGCCGCCGGGTCCTACTACCCGTACCTGATCTCGCTGTCGGTGTTCCTCACCGTGTTCGTGCTGCCGGTCATCGGGGCGATAGCGGACCGGTCGGCGCACAAGAAGCGGCTGCTCGGCGGTGCCGCGTTCACCGGCGCCGGCGCCACCATCGCGATGGCGTTGGTCACCGGCGACCGATACCTGCTCGGCGGGGCGCTCTTCCTGGTCGCCAACATCTCGTTCGGCGCCGCGATCGTGGTCTACAACTCGTTCCTGCCGCAGCTCGGCGGCCCCGACGAACGCGACGGTATCTCCAGTCGCGGTTGGGCGCTGGGCTACCTCGGCGGCGGTCTGCTGCTGGCGCTCAACCTGGTCGCGATCACACTGCTCGACGACGGTGACAACCCGCAACGCACCCTGGACCTGGCCCGCTGGTCGATCGTGTCCGCCGGTGTCTGGTGGGCGCTGTTCACGCTGGTCCCGCTGCGGTGG
Source organism: Micromonospora sp. NPDC047753 (assembly GCF_040642735.1). Taxonomy (NCBI): domain Bacteria; kingdom Bacillati; phylum Actinomycetota; class Actinomycetes; order Micromonosporales; family Micromonosporaceae; genus Micromonospora; species Micromonospora sp. NPDC047753. Next base: position 4,161 of record NZ_JBEYSL010000339.1, read on the forward strand.
CTGCGTGAGCGCCCGCCGGCGGCGGCACTGGCCGGTGGCGGCAACATTCTCACCGACGGGTTCCGCCAGCTCGGCCGCACCGTCCGCGAGATCAAGGCGTACCCGCTGACGCTGTACTTCCTGCTGGCTTTCCTGGTCTACAACGACGGCATCCAGACCGTCATCACCCTGGCCAGCCAGTACGGCACCGAGGAACTGCGCCTGGAGCAGAGCACCCTGATCATCACCATCCTGCTGGTGCAGTTCCTCGCCTTCGGCGGAGCGTTGAGCCTGGGCGCGCTGGCCCGGCGCATCGGCGCGTGGAAGACCGTGCTGCTCAGCCTGGTCCTCTGGACCGGTGTGATCATCGCCGCGTTCCGGCTGCCCGCCGAGGCGCCGGTGCCGTTCATGGTCCTCGGCGCGGCCATCGGCCTGGTCCTGGGCGGCAGCCAGGCGCTGAGCCGGTCGCTGTTCAGCCAGCTCATCCCCACCGGGAAGGAAGGCGAGTACTACGGCTTCTACGAGATCAGCGACAAGGGCACCAGCTGGCTCGGCCCGCTCGCCTTCGGCCTGGTGTTCCAGCTCACCTCCTCCTACCGGGTGGGCCTGGTCTCACTGCTGATCTTCTTCGTGGTCGGGTTCCTGCTCCTCGCCGCCGTACCGATGCGCCGTGCCATCGTCGCCGCCGGCAACACGCCACCGCGGGTGCTCTGAGCACGCGTCCCGCGCCCGACAGATCAGGAGTGGCCGATCGGCTAGGCTGCCCGACCGTGACTGACGACGCCACCACCGCCCCGGCCTGCCTGGCCCATCCGTTCCCCGGCCAGCCGCACGCTCCGGCCGCGTGCGCGGCGGCGCGTGGGCTCGACGGGCGGCCGGTGCACGCGGCGGCGTTGAAGTTCTTCTGGGGGCCGATGGACTGCGGCAAGTCCACGATGGCGTTGCAGATGAACTACAACCACGCCCGGCAGGGCCGGCGCGGGCTGGTCACCACCCGCATCGACCGGTCGCTGGGACCGCAGGTCACCACCCGCATCGGCCTGGCCCACGAGGCCATCGAGGTCACCGACGACCTGGACCTGCGGGCCCTGGTGCGCGGCCGGTGGGCCGACGGGGTACGCGTGGACTACCTGATCTGCGACGAGGCGTGCTTCTACACCGTCGAGCATGTCGAGCAGATGGCCGAACTGGTCGACAGCTACGACGTCGACGTGTTCGCGTTCGGCCTGGCCACCGACTTCCGGTCGCGGATGTTCCCCGCCGCGCAACGCCTGTTCGAACTGGCCGACGAGGTGGCCCGCATCCAGGTCGAGGTGCTCTGCTGGTGCGGCCGCGAAGGGCTGCTCAACGCCCGCGTCGTCAACGGGCGGGTCGTCCGTGAGGGCGCCCAGGTCGTCATCGGCGACACCGTCGACACCGCCGAGGTGCGCTACCAGGTGCTCTGCCGCCGGCACTACCGCAGCGGCGACCTCGGCCCCCGCGACTGAGGCGCCCCACCAGCTGGAACCGACCCGGTGCGCCGGACGGTCAGGACGGCTGCCGGGCCGCGACGGCCCTTACCCGGAACCGGTCGGTCAGGATCACGGCGACCGTCACCGCCAACGCCACAGCGGCGCACACCGCGACGGGTGCCCCCAGCACCACACCTGTCGGCATCAGCGCCAGCAGGACCACCACCGCCGCGACCCGGCTGATCGGCAGGATCCGCCACAGCAGCGCCTTGTAGGCGGCGTGCCCGGCCAGGAACAGCGCGGGACCCCCCAGGGTGAGCAGCACGTCGACAGTGGTGGCCGGCGCGCCGGGCTCCCGCAGCAACCGCTCGTCCGCCGCCGACGCGACGACGACACCGGCGACGATCACCGGGTGCAGGAAGTTGAACGCGACCCGGCTCAACGCGCCGGTACGCTCCCCGGCCTGGGCGATGACCTGCGTGGCCGCCGGGGCCGAACGGGCGAAGTACACCCACCACAGCGCCACCGAACCGCCGAACGCCAGCAGGAACGCCCCGGACGTCACCAGGTTCACCTGCGACGTGAGGGTGCTGCCGGTGACCAGGATCGACTCCCCCAGCGCGATCAGGACGAACGCCGCGCACCGTTCGGCCAGGTGCCCGCCCTCCACCATCCACCGCTCGGGTCGGCTTCGTCCCCGCCGCGGCAGCGGATAGCCGATCGAGAGGCCGACCACCTCGATCACGATCACCGCCGCCCACACCGCGTCCCGGGCGGCACCGCCGACCAGGCCACCGACGACCACGAGCACCGACGTCCCGGTGATCCACGGCAGCGACTGCTGAAATCCGGCCACCAACCACGGACTGCCCTGCACCGCCCACAACGCGAACAGGGTGCGGCCCACCTGCACGATGACGTAGACCAGGGCGAAGAGCAGGCCGGTCGAGCCGAACGCTTCCGGGATCGTCGCCGACAACAGCAGGCTGCCCAGCCCCACCCCGATCAGCATCGTCCGCACCGGCCCCTGATCCGGTTGCAACCAGTTCGTCAGCCAGGTGGTGTAGACCCAGACGAGCCACACCAGCGCCAGCAACAGGCCGGTACGTCCCGCGCCCCGCCAGTCCAGGTGCGCGAGCAGGTAGTGCGACAGCTGGGTGATGGTGAAGATGAAGACGAGGTCGAAGAAGAGTTCCGTCGAGGTGGTCGGCTGCACCCCCTCGCGCGGTCGCAGCAACTGTGGGCGTAGCGGGGCGGCGACCGTGGGCCTAGAAGGGGTCACCGCACACCCGCCAGCTCCCGTCCTCACGGACCACCGGCAGGCGACGTTCTTCGCTGAGCCCGCCGTCGCGGGTCACCTTCACGGTCACCGTGCCCTGCGGTCGTCCGCTGCGGGTCGCGACCGACACGTCGGTGATCTCGTAGTCGGTGACCATCGGTGGTGTCCGCACCCAACTGGTGAAGCCGATCGCGCTCCAGCGGCTGCGCGCGTCCTCGCAGAGCCGCTCGTACGCCCGGTCGCTGTCGCCGAGGGCCACCTCGCTGAGGAAACCGTCGGCGGTCTCCCGGATCGGGCCGGCGGCCTGCCGGACGGTCTGCAGGTTCCAGGCGCCCAGCCCGGCCACCCCCACGCAGCACAGCGCCACGCCGAACCCGGCGAACGCCAACCCGGTGCGCATCGGGCGGTGACGCCGGGCCGGTCGGCTCCACGACTGGCCCGCACCCACGACTACCGACCGTAGAGAAGACGGTCACGCCGACGGGCGACAAGCCGGAAACTGGGTGCGCCCGATGGGCGGGTGTGCCCTGTTCGCGGCGACCCCGCATCGTCTACCGTCGGCGCACACCCCCGAGCAGTGCCAGGAGCCGATCGATGAGCCGCTTCGTGCAGCCGGTACCACCCCCCGTCGACCCGTACGCCGGCGATGGTCTGCTGCGGTCCTGGCTGGAGCGTCACCTCGGCCCGGGCGGGCACGCCGCCGCGAAGGGCCGTCTCGCGGACCTGGCCGCCGACGTCACCGGCCCGCTGCGCGCGGCGCACGCCGACGCGGAGGCGCACCCGCCGACGCTGGTCCGCTACGACCCGTGGCTCCAGAACCCGGTCGGCTACGAGGTCCGCGACGGGATCGCCCACCTCAC
>NZ_JBEYSL010000340.1:0-7723 GCF_040642735.1 Micromonospora sp. NPDC047753
ACCCGGCCCGGTGTGCCACGCACCCCGAGCCGATCGAACGGGTCGTCGGCCGGACCGGAGGTCTCGGATACGAGGGCAACCCGGTCGAGACGGCACGTGCCTTCCGGGACGGCTGGTACCGGACCGGCGACGTGGGCGAGCAGACGGAATCCGGCGAGTACCGCGTGCTGGGCCGGGTCGCCGACGTCCTGGCCACCACGTCCGGGCGACCGATCTTCGCACCTCAGCTCGAAGGCGCGCTGGAAGCCGACGCGGCGGTGCGTGAGGCGGCGGTCGTGCCCCCGTCGGCGGCGGATGACGGGGCGGCTCCGCTGGTGGTGGTGACGCCGGCAGACGGAGCCCGGGCGGCGGACGTCGCCACCGCGGCGCGCCGCCTCCTGCGCGAGCACGGTGTGGCTGACCGGGTACGGGTGGTCGACGAGCTTCCGCACACCCCGGTCGGAAAGCTCGACAAACCAACAATCCTGCGACGGTGGGGCTGAGCAGCTCCTGGATACTCCACCGCCGACGGGGTCGGGCTCGACTACTGCTGCTTGTCGGGCGTGGCCGGGCGGGCGCGGACGTGCAACCGCTCCCCCTGCGGGCCGAAGAGACTGAGGGCTTCGGCGGTGCCGGGGCCGGGGTTGAAGAACAGGTGCGGGACGCGGGTGTCGAACTCGGCCACCTCCCCCGGGGCCAGCGTCAGATCACGATCACCGAGCAGCAGGCGTAGCCGGCCGGAGAGCACGTAGAGCCACTCGTACCCCTCGTGGGCCTGCGGGATTCGGCCCCCGGCGGACGGGTCGGGCGGGAAGATCTGCTTGAACGCCTGGACGCCGCCCGGCCGGCGGGTCAGCGGCAGGTACGTCACGCCGTGGATGACGATCGGTTTGGGGCGTACCCGGGGGTCGCTGGTGGCGGGGGCGTCGACCAGGTCGTCCAGCGCCACCTGGTAGGCCCTCGCCAGCGGAAGCAGTAATTCCAGGGTGGCGCGACGGCTACCGGACTCCAGCCGGGACAGGGTGCTCACCGAGATGCCGGTCAGCTCGGCGAGCTGGGTCAGCGTGGTCCCACGTTGGTGACGCAGGGCACGCAGCCGGGGGCCGACGGCCGCCAGCGCGGCGTTGTCCTCGTTTGCCATAACGGCAAGGATAGTTGCCGCTTTGCCGACGGCGACGGATGGTGGTCGCAGCCGACAGAGCAAGAGGGAGATACCGGTGGACGAGACATACGACGTGGTGGTGGTGGGCGGCGGCGCCGCAGGGCTCAGCGGAGCTCTGGCGCTGAGCCGGGCCCGACGGTCGGTACTGGTGATCGACTCCGGTGAGCCCCGCAACGCGCCGGCCGACCGGGTGCACAACTACCTGGGCCGGGAGGGGACGCCGCCGGGCGAGCTGCTCGCCATCGGACGGGCCGAGGTGTCCGGGTACGGCGGACAGTTCCGCACCGGACGGGTGCAGGCCGCGACCCGGGACGACGACGGGTTCCGGCTCAGCCTGGACGGCGGGGATTCGGTACGGGCCCGCCGGCTGCTGGTGACCACCGGTCTGACCGACGAACTGCCCGACGTGCCCGGCCTCGCCCAGCGATGGGGTCGCGACGTGCTGCACTGCCCGTACTGCCACGGCTGGGAGGTTCGGGACCGCCGGATCGGCGTCCTGGCGACCAGCCCGCTGAGCGTGCACCAGGCCGAGATGTGGCGACAGTGGAGCCCCAGCGTGCTGCTCCTCCTGCACGACGCGCCGGCACCCGACGCGGAGACCGCCGAGCGGCTCGCCGCCCGCAGCATCGCGGTGGTGCCCGGACCGGTCGCCGCCGTGGAGGTGACCGACGACGCGCTGACCGGTGTACGGCTCGCCGACGGCCGGGTGGTGGCGCTCGACGCGATCGTCGTGGCGACGCGGCTGACTCCCCGCGCCGACGTGCTGGTGGGGTTGGGTCTGGCCCCGGAGGAGGTGACGATGGGCGAGCACGTCATCGGCGCCCAGATCCCGACCGACGCCACCGGCGCGACCACCGTCGCGGGTGTCTGGGTCGCGGGCAACGTGGCCGACATCCGCGGTCAGGTGATCACGTCCGCCGGGGCCGGCCTGACCGCGGCGGCGGCGATCAACGCCGACCTCATCGCCGAGGAGACCCGCGACGCGGTGGCCGCGTACCGGCAGTTGGTGGCCACGACGTTCGAAGAACCGGCGTGGGAGGAGCGCTACCAGTCCCGCCCCTCGGTCTGGAGTGGCCGGCCGAACCCGCAACTGGTCGCCGAGGTCACCGACCTGACCCCGGGGCGCGCCCTGGACGTGGGCAGCGGCGAGGGTGCCGACGCGGTGTGGCTGGCCGGGCGCGGCTGGCAGGTGACAGCGGTGGACATCTCCACCACGGCGTTGAGCCGGGCCGCCGCGCACGCCGAGACCGCGGGCGTGCGCGACCGGATCGAGTTCACCCACGCCGACCTACGGGACAAGCCGCCCACCGAGGAGGCGTACGACCTGGTGTCCGCGCAGTTCATGCACCTGCCGCCGCAAGAGCGGCGGGAGTTGTTCGGCCGGCTGGCCGCCGCGGTGGCACCCGGCGGGGTCCTGCTGATCGTCGGGCACCACCCCTCGGATCTGTGGGGGTCGGCGCACCGGATGCACATGCCGGACATGATGTACACCGCGCAGGACGTGGCCGCCGATCTGGAACCCGCCCACTGGGAGGTGCTGGCGGCCGAGGAACGCTCCCGCCTCGCCACCAATCAGAACGGTGAGGACATCACCCTCCACGACGCGGTCCTGGTCGCCCGCCGACGCTGACCCCGCGCGCGCGTCGCCGTGCGGTCACCACGTCGACCTGCGTCGATCATGGAGTGATGCTGGATGACAAAGGGTGGTGGAGCCCCACCTTTGCCGCAGCACGAGTCCATGGTCGGCGCGGGAACGGGGGAACGCGGGACGGCAACGTGAGAGGTGGTGGGGCAGGACTTCGCATGAGGTCGGGTCAGCGGTAGCGTTGCGCCACACTGACGGCCCGTGGGGCAGGCGACCGCCGACCCTGACGCCCCGATCGTACGGAGGATGGTGCATGTCCATCGGCGCTGAGCCGCACGCAGCACGCGACGATGCGGCCTCCCGGCCGAGCTTCGAGCTCGCCCTTCGCGGATACGACAAACGCCAGGTGGACCGGCACCTGGAGCAGCTCGACGGCCAGATCGCGATGCTGAGCGGAGAGCACGGGCGCTCCGCCGTCCGCGTCCGTGAACTGACCGCCGAGGTGCAGCGACTGCGCGCCGAACTGGCCGAGCTTCAGGAGCAACCTGTGCAGGTGGACCGCGCTTCGTTCCACGATCTGGGCCCGATGGTCGGCGAGATCATGGCGCTCGCCGAGAAGCAGGCTGGCATCATCACCGAGTCGGCCACCGACCGGGCCAACGAGCTGCGCAGCGAGTCCGAGCGGATCCTCGCCGACACCCGTGAGCGGGCCGCGCAGGCACGTCAGGACCTGTCGGAGGAGCTGGCCACGCGGCGGGCCGAGCAGGAGCAGGCGCACGAGGAGCGGCGCGCCCACGCCGAGGCCGAGTTGACAGCGATCCGCGAGCACGCCGAGCAGTTGCGGGCCGACGGCGAGGCCGCGCACGAGCGCGCCCAGCACGAGGCCAAGCGGATCACCGAGCAGAGCGCGCAGCAGCTCAACCAGACCAGGGTCGCCGCCGACGCGCTGATGAAGTCGGCCCGTACCCAGATCCAGCAGGAACTCCAGTCGGCCCGCTCCAAGCACCAGCAGGAGATGGCCCAGTGGCAGGCCAGCGTGGAGCGAGAGGTCAACGAACGGCGTACCGCCGCCGAGCAGGACATCGCCGAACAGCAGGCCGCCGCCGAGCAGGAGCTGGCCGAGCAGCGCAGCGCGACCGAGCAGCAGATAGCCGCGCTGCTCGCCGAGGCGCAGCAGCACGTGACCGAGCTGCGCAACCGCGCCGACGAGCAGGCCGCCAGCCATCAGCAGCAGCTCGCCGCCCTGCAGAAGGAGCTTGAGGAGCGCCGGCAGGAGGCCGCCGACCTGAACGCGGAGCTGGACACCGGCCGTCAGCAGCTCGCCGAGATCCGCCAGGAGGGCGAGACGCTGGAGAACGAGCTGTCCCGGATGCAGCAGCGACTCAGTGAGGTCCGTCGGGACCTGACCGCCGAAAGCGCCCGGTTGGACGAGGCCCGGCGAGCCGGCGACTCCGCCGAGCGGCACGCCAAGGAGGTCCGCGCCCGCGTACAGCGGGAGGCGAAGCGGGTGGCCGACCTCGCCGCCGCCGCGGTCATGGCCGCGGCAGCCGGCGGTACGGAGACCGCCGAGTACCCGATGGTGGGCTCCCGCTCCAGCGCCGACCGACCCGCCCCGGAGCGCGTCGAGCGGCTCACCGTCGACCGGTACTCCGCGGAGCGCCCGACCGTGGACGATGCGGACACCGATCGCGCCACCGCCGACCGCGCCCCGCTCGACGCCGCACCTGCCGATCGGGGCTCGGCCGAGAACGGCTACGCCGACCTGGCCCCGGTGGACCGGGCCAGTGGCGACCAGGCCCCGGCCGAGCACGCGAACGGGGAGCGGGCACCGGTGGAGCAGGCAGACGACGCGCATGCCGGCGCTGCGGCGGTCGCGGAGGAGTCGGGGACGTCCGACCGTACGGCGGCCCGGGAGGTCAGCGCCGACGACGCCGAGCGGACTTTCCCCCGGCACATCGGCACTGACGCACCCACGCCCGTGCCGTTCCTGGCCTTCGGGCAGCCGGTCAGCGAGAACGGCGCCGCCCGACACTGACCTCAGCCGCAGTCGCACCCGGGCCCGGAGCGGATCCGCGCGGGCCCGGGCCGAGCGTCCGGCCGCCGGTCGACGACCCAGCCACTCACGAGGGAGATCGAGTGAGAGCCGGGGCGAACCAGCGCGAAGCTCACGGACGATGGCTGACCAGCGGTGATCAAGTGATGAAAAGTAGGTCTTCGAACCTCCTACGACCTACTTTCCATCACCTGATCAAGGAACGGGTGATGGCTCGGGCGGATTCTGCGAGGAACCGGGTCGCCTCGCAGGTCGGAGCTGGCAGGCTGGGCTGGCCGCCGCGCACCAGCGGTGGCCGCCGGCCCCGCCGGTGACCGAGAGGAGCGCCCGGTGACCAACCAACCGGAGGAGTTCGACCTGCTCGTCGTCGGTGGCGGCAAGGCCGGCAAGACGTTGAGCATGGACGTGGCCCGATCCGGTCAGCGGGTCGCGATGGTCGAGCGCGGCATGATCGGCGGCAGTTGCATCAACGTCGCGTGCATCCCGACGAAGGCGCTGGTGACCAGCGCGCGGGCCGCCCGCCAGCTGCGGGACGCGTCGGCGCTCGGTCTGTCTGTGGAGGGCGGCCGGGTCGACATCGACCTGTTGCGCGCGCACAAGCAGGACGTGGTGGAGGGGATGGTCGCCGCCAACCGGCAGCAGTTCCTCGACTCCGGTCTGCACCTGGTGATCGGCGAGGCCCGGTTCGTCGGCCCACGAACCGTACGGGTGGCACTCGCCGACGGCGGCGAGCGACTGTTGCGCGGCAGCGACGTGGTGATCAACACGGGCACCCGCCCCCATCTGCCTTCGGTGCCCGGGATGGCCGAGGCCGGGGTGCTCACCAGCGACGAGTTGCTGCGCCTGGACCGGCTGCCGGCCCGGCTGGTGGTGCTCGGCGGCGGCACCGTCGGGGTGGAGTTCGCGCAGATGTTCGCGTTGTTCGGCAGCGCGGTGACAGTGGTCGAGGGTGGTCCACGGCTGCTCACCCGCGAGGACCCCGACGTCAGCGACGCGGTGATGCGCGTCTTCCTCGACGATGGCATCGACGTACGGGTGGGTGTGGCCGTCGCGCGCGTCGACCGGGAGGCCGACGGATCGCTCCGGGTGACGCTGGACGACGGCAGCGTGGTGATCGGGGACGACGTGCTGGTGGCGGCCGGGCGGGAACCGGTCACCGACGGGCTCGGGCTGGACGTGGCCGGCGTACGGCTCAGCGAGCGGGGCTTCGTGGACGTCGACGAGCACCTGCGTACCAGCGCCGAGCGCACCTGGGCGGCCGGGGACGTCGCCGGGAGCCCGCAGTTCACCCACGTCTCGTTGGACGACTACCGGATCATCCGGGCGAACCTCGCGGGAGGCCAACGCAGCACCGCCGACCGGCTGATCCCGTACACCGTCTTCACCACCCCGGAACTGGCGCGGGTCGGCCTGACCGAGACCGAGGCGCGCCGCGCCGGGTACGACATCCAGGTCGCCCACCTGCCGGTCGCCGCCATCCCCCGGGCACGCACCCTGCGCCAGACCCAGGGCATGTGGAAGGCGGTCATCGACACCAGCAGCGACCGGATCCTCGGTGCGTCGTTGCTCGGTGCCGAGGCCGGTGAGGTGATCACCTCGGTGCAGCTGGCCATGCTCGCCGGAATGCCGTGGACCGCCCTGCGGGACGCGGTCATCACCCACCCGACCATGACCGAGGGTCTCAACCTGCTCTTCGCCTCGCTGGTGTCCAGCCCGGTCCGCTGAGCGCCGCGGGGCCCGCCCAGGCGACCGCTACCCGGCGATCTCGTCGCGTACCCGTTGTTGGAAGGCGCGGGCCTGCGCCCCGGTGGGCGGCGGCCCACCGTGGCGTGCGGCGACCGCCTGACGGATCACCTCGGCCCGGTCGTCGGCGTCGATCAGCCGCTGGCCGGCGGCCACCTTCGCCAACCAGACGCCGTCGCGGTGGCGCACCAGTGACCGGCAGGCGCCGAGTACGGCGTCCTCCGTGCCGGGCGCGGGTTGGTCGGCCGGCGGGGTGGGCAGGGCGAGCCACCAGGACAGCGCCTCGATGAGCAGCCGGCGCAGGTCGGCCGGGGCGAGGTCGGCGAAGGCCTCCCCCGCCGGTGGCCCGAGCAGTGGGAGTCCACTCTGGTGCAGGATGCTGCGGTCGAGGCCGTACCAGAATCGGCCGTCGGTGACCGGGCGGTCGGCGGGGTCGAGGGTGCGGCGGAACGGCATGGCGGCCCCGGTGTTCAGTTCAACCTCGAAACCGGGGTCGGGGGTGCCGGAGGCGGCAACCGCGCGGTCGTAGACGACCAACTCCAGCCCGCGTGCGGGGCAGGGCAGCGTGTCGTGCCGCAGCCGGGCGACCAACGTCTGCTTGACGGTGCGGGTGAGCGGCCCGGCGCTGAGCAGCGCCACGTCCACGTCGCTGCGGCCGGGCTGGTACGCCCCGAGCCCCACCGAGCCGGCCGCGTACGCGCCGAAAAGGTCGGCGCCGAGCACGTCCCGGGCGGTGTTGACGAGGTCGTCGAGGTAGCGCTGAAGATCGGAGTCCACGGGCCATGATGGCGCACGGGTCGGAGCCGGGTGGGATCACCCCGCGTAGAGCAGCAGCAGACCGGCGACGGTGTAGGCGACCATCAGTGCCAGCAGGGGTAGTTGGCCGGCCACCGCCCGGGCCCGGGGGAACAGGTACAGCGCGCGGTCGTGGGCGAGCAGCGTGCCGAGCAGGTGCCCGAGGATGATGACGGTGATCTGGACGCTCGCCACCCCGGAGGGCGTGATCAGCGCGGTCTGCGGCTCCCAGCCGGCGGTGCCGAGCCAGTTGGCGCCGGTGCCCAGGGGGTCGGAGAGCAACGCGACGGTGCGCTGGCCCTCCAGGATCAGCAGCGAGTAGTAGTGCGCCACCACGTACCCCACCGCGATCGGGACGATGGAGTGGGCGATCTCGCCCGGCACCTGACGGGCATCGGTCGCTTCG
>NZ_JBEYSL010000341.1:0-7722 GCF_040642735.1 Micromonospora sp. NPDC047753
GGGCAAAGTGGACCAAGTCCGATATTTACGGAATCTGAATAATGTCCGTACCAGTTGGTGCAGACCGCCCGCTACTCGCGGATCCCCCGGTGAAGGGCCACCACGCCACCGGTCAGGTTGCGCCACGCCACGCGCCCCCACCCGGCCGCGGCCACCCGGCCGGCCAGCGCGGACTGCGCCGGCCAGGCGCGGACCGACTCGGCGAGATAGACGTACGCCTCGGGGTTGCTCGACACCGTGCGGGCCACCGCCGGCAGCGACCGCATCAGGTACGACAGGTAGACCGTCCGGAAGACCGGGTTGACCGGGGTGCTGAACTCGCAGACCACCAGCCGGCCGCCCGGCCGGGTCACCCGGGCCAGCTCACGCAGCGCCGCGTCGGTGTCGTTGACGTTGCGCAGCGCGAAGGAGATGGTCACCGCGTCGAAGCTGGCGTCGGCGAACGGCAGTCGCAGCGCGTCCCCGGCCAGCAGCGGCACCTCGGGCCGGGCCCGCTTGCCGGTGTGCAACATGCCCAGGGACAGGTCGACCCCGACCGCGTACGCCCCGGACTGGGCCAGCTCGCGCGTCGATACGCCGGTGCCCGCGCCCACGTCCAGCACCCGCTCGCCCGGCCGAAGCCCGAGCGCCGCCCGGGTGGCCCGCCGCCAGGAGCGATCCTGGCCCAGCGAGATCACCGTGTTGGTCAGGTCGTAACGCTCGGCCACGCCGTCGAACATCGCGGCGACCTCGTGCGGCTGCTTGTCCAGACTGGCGCGCTGGCCCTGCGGGGTACGGCTCACCCCCTCACTCTGCCAGCCGCCCGCCAACCGACGTTCGCTGGGTGGGCGGCCCGCACCCCGTACCCCGTACGCGAAAGGGCGGGGTGGTCGCCCACCCCGCCCTCGCGTCGTACCCGCGTCCGTGACACCTCGGTCAGAACGCCTGTCGCCATCGCACCCGTCGCGGTCGCGCCGCTCGTGCGCGCCGCTGGTCAGGACACCGGTGTCAGTCGGTCGACTCCTCGTCCGTCGGCGAGACCAGGACCACCTTGCGGCGACGCGTGAGCACCAGCAGCGCCCCACCCACCAGCAGGATGATCACGCCGATGCCGCCGATCAGGCCGACCTGCACACCGGTCACCGGCAGGCCGCCACCGCCCGAGCCACCACCGGTGGAACCATCACCGGCACCCGGCGAGACGGTCGTGCCCGGCGTCGTCGTACCGCTGGGGATCGGCGTCGGAGTGGCAGTCGCGGTCGGGGTGACGGTCGCGGTCGGAGTGGCCGTCGGCGTCTCCGTTGCGGTCGGAGTCGGCCTGACCGTGGGCGTCTCGGTCGGAGTGACCGTCGGGGTCGGCGTCTCCGTCGGGGTCGGCGTCTCCGTCGGCGTCGCCGTCGGGGTGACGGTCGGGGTCGGGGTCGGCGTCTCCGTCGCCGTCGGCGTCTCCGTCGGAGTGACCGTCGGCGTCGGGGTCGGCGACTCGGTCGGAGTGACCGTCGGCGTCGGCGTCGGGTCGACGGTCTGGTCGACGAAGACGTCGAAGATCGCTTGGTTGTCGCCCTCGTCGATCTCGGTGAAGGCCTTCCGCTGGGCGGTGCTGGCCCGTCGTGGCTGCTCCTCGGGCTTGCCCGCTGCCGCGTCCAGGCCGTGCGCCACCAGCTCGCCGACCCGCAGCACGGGCTCGGTGACGTCCTTGCCGACTGTCACCTTGACGTCCGCGGTGTAGTAGTCACCGGGGCGGATCACCGCGCCGTCGTCCTGGCAGAGCGCCTGAGCGACGCCGAACGTCTGCGTGGTGCACGTGTCGGGCAGGGTGTCGAAGGTGACGCCCGCCGGCAGGGTCAGCACGTAGGCCAGACCGGTGGCCTTGCGGCTGCCGTCGTTGTAGACCGCCCAGTCGACCGGCACCGTCTCGCCCGGCCGCACCGGCCGAAGGTCGGGGTCATCGCCGTTGACGCCGTTCAGCACGACGTTGGCGTTGACGTCCTGCACCCAACTGGTCAGGTCGTACCCGGGCTCGGTGACGGTGATGTCGTGCTCGACCCTGTTGTCTTCCTTGTTGGGGTCCTCGGTGGCCGAGCGGATGGTGACCACCAGGGTGCCGGCGGCGCCCTTGCCACCGGTGGAGAAGATCGGGATACCGAAGTCCTCGCTGGTTCCGGCGGCCAGGTCGCCGAGGCGGCAGGTGAACTTCTTGCCGTTCACCCGGCAGCCGTCGGGCACCACGACCCGGACCTTGTTCGTCTTCAGCTTGCTGGTGTCCACCGTGTAACTGACACCCTTGGCGTCTTCCTCGCTCCGGCTGTTGTCGACGGAGAACTTGAACGGCTTGCTCTTGGCCTCCGTAACACCCTTGGCCAGGTTGTAGCTGAGCGGCACCAGAGCCAGATCGGCCTGCTCGGCCGCCAGCACTGGGGCGGCCACGGCGGCGATGCCGCCGGCCGCGAGCAGCGCCACGACACTGGCGCGCACCAGCGTCGAGCGGTGGAACGCTGTCATCAGTCCCCCGGGGGGTAGGGAAGAAAGAATGGTTGCGGAACGAGCGGACGCTATCGGAGGCCGATCTTCCACGCCAGCAGGCGGAGGCCGTTTCGTCCGTCCGGCCCGAGCTGCGCAGACAGTACGGGCGGGATGGTCACCCATCCCGCCCGTACTGCCGTGCGTTATATGAACGACCCGCAGCGGGCCGATGGAGGACAGCCTCTTCCGTCGACGGTGGCGACGAATATGAGCCGGGACGCTAGCCGCCGACGATCATCTCCACCAGCCCCAGACCGGAGAGGCTGACGCTGCGGCGGCGGGGACCACCCGTACCGCCGGGGTGACCCGGCGGGAGCATGAGCGTCGATCAGCCGAACGGCCGGGTGTCGACCGTCAGCTGACGTCCACCAGCGGCAGGGATCGGCCCGCGCCTCCGCCGGGCAGCGCGATCGAGGAGAAGTGCGAGACCACCCGCTCGTCGGTCGGGTCGTCGGCCGGCGTGTGGTGCACGGCGAGCCGGTTGTAGAGGGTGTCGCGCTGCGCGGGGATCCGGTCCGCCGAGCGGATCATGCCGATCAGCTCGTGCAGGTTGGAGCGGTGCCGAGCACCGGCGGAGGAGATGACGTTCTCCTCCAGCATGATCGACCCGAGGTCGTCCACGCCCATGTGCAGCGAAAGCTGCCCGACGTCCTTGCCGGTGGTCAACCAGGACGCCTGCAGGTGCGGCACGGTCTCGAAGAAGAGCCGGGCCACCGCGACCAGCCGCAGGTATTCCAGGGTGGTCGCCTGGGTGCGGCCCTTCAGGTGGTTGTTCTCCGGCTGGTACGTCCACGGAATGAACGACCGGAAACCGCCGGTGCGGTCCTGCACGTCACGGATCATGCGCAGGTGCTCGATCCGCTCGGCGTGCGTCTCGCCGGTGCCCATCATCATGGTGGCGGTCGACTCGATGCCCTGCCGGTGGGCCAGCTCCATGACCTCCAGCCAGCGCTCGCCCGACTCCTTGAGGGGGGCGATCGCCTTGCGGGGCCGCTCGGGCAGCATCTCCGCGCCGGCGCCGGCGATCGAGTCCAGGCCGGCGGTCTTGATCCGGGCGATGGCCTCGTCCAGGCTCACCCCGGAGACCTTGGCCATGTGCAGGATCTCGCTGGGGCCGATCGAGTGGATGACCAGCTGCGGGTACGCCTGCTTGACCGAGGAGAACAGCTCCTCGTAGTACTCCACGCCGTAGTCCGGGTGGTGCCCGCCCTGGAGCATCACCTGGGTGGCGCCCAGCTCGACCGCCTCGCCGCAGCGGCGCAGGATCTCCTCGGTCGGGTGGGTCCAGCCCTCGGAGTGCTTCGGTGCGCGGTAGAACGCGCAGAACTTGCACGCCGTCACGCAGACGTTCGTGTAGTTGATGTTGCGGTCGATCAGGTAGGTGACGACGTTGTCCGGATAGCGCCGCCGGCGCACCGCGTCCGCCGCCTCGCCCAACGCGTGGAAGGGCGCCTCGGTGTAGAGCAGCAGCGCCTCCTCGGGCGTGATCCGCCCGCCGTCCGCGCCGCGCTGCAGGATGTCGTCGATCTCCCGGCTCACCGTCACACCCCGAGCCTACGTCGCCGCTTCGGCGGCCGACGCGCCCCTCCGCCGCCGGTGACGAGCACCCCAGTACGACGCCCGGCCCGTCCGGCCGAGATCTTGGACAGTTTCCGTTCCGGCGTGACGGAAAGTGTCCAAGATCTGCGGTACGGGTGCTTGATCAGGCGTCGTAGTCGACAGTGAGCTTGTCGGTGGTCGGGCTGGACTGGCAGGTCAGCACGTAGCCGGCGGCCAGTTCGTCGGGCTCCAGCGCGTAGTTGCGGGCCATCGTGACCGCGCCGTCCACGACCTTCGCCTTGCAGGTCGAGCAGACGCCACCCTTGCAGGCGTACGGCAGCTCACCCCGCACCTTCAGCGCCGCGTCCAGCACCCGTTCCTCGCGACCCATCGTGAAGCTCGACGACCGGCCGTCCAGCACGATGGTCACCTCGGCCCCGGCGCCCGCCTGATCGGCGGGTCGGCGCACCGGCTCCGGTGGCGTGTCGACGTGGAACAGCTCGGTGTGCACCGCCGACTCGGGCAGCCCGCGTGCGGTCAGCACGTCCCGGACGTCGACCACCATGCCGTACGGGCCGCAGAGGAACCACTCCTCGATCAGGTCGCCCGGCACGATGGTGCCCAGCAGCCGGCCCAGCCGCTCGCCGTCGATCCGACCGGAGAGCAGCGGCGACTCGCCCTGTTCCCGGGAGAGGACGTGCACCAGGTGCAGCCGGGTGGGGTAACGGTCCTTCAGGTCGGCCAACTCCTCGGCGAACATCACGGTGTTCGCCGTGCGGTTGCCGTACACCAGGGTGAAGGTGCTGGCCGGCTCGACGGCCAGAGCCGTCGCGACCAGCCCGAGCACCGGGGTGATGCCGGAGCCGGCGACGACCGCGCCGTAGTGCCGCGCCCGGTCCGGCGCGAACGACGTGGTGAAGGTGCCCAGCGGCGGCAGCACCTCCACGGTGTCGCCACCGCGCAGCGCCCCGCACGCGAACGCCGAGAAGGCGCCGCCGGGGATCTCCCGCACCCCGATCCGCAACCGGCCGTTCCGGGCGAGGTCGTCGGGGGTGGAGCAGATCGAGTACGACCGGCGCACGTCCGTGCCGTCCTCCGCGGCTCGCCGCACGGTGAGGTGCTGGCCGGCGCGGAACGCGAAGGTTTCCCGCAGTTCCTCGGGTACGGCGAAGGTCACCGCCACGGAGTCGTCGGTGAGCCGGTCGACGGCGGCGACGGACAACGGGTGGAAGACCGGCCGGCGGCGAACCGGGCGGGTGATGGTGACAGTCACAGCGCCTTCAGGTGGTCGAAGGGTTCGGAGCAGGAACGGCACCGCCACAACGCCTTGCACGCTGTGGAACCGAACCGGCTGACCTGCTCGGTCTCCGGTGAACCGCACTGCGGGCAGCGGACCGCGAGCGTCACCGACACGACGCCGGCGGCGGGCACCGGGGCCGGCGGGGCGATCCCGGCGGCGGCGAGCTTGGCCCGCCCACCCTCGGAGATCCAGTCGGTGCTCCACGGTGGGCTGTAGACGGTCTGGACCTGCGCGTCCGGGTGGCCGGCGGCGGCGAGCGCCCGGCGGATGTCGGCCCGGATCACGTCCATCGCCGGGCAGCCGGTGTAGGTCGGGGTGATGGTGACGGTCACCCGGCCACTGGCCGGATCCTCCTCGACCGCCCGCAGGATGCCCAGCTCGTCGATGGTGATGACCCGGATCTCCGGGTCCACGACGCTGGCGGCGGCCTCCCGTGCGCTCGCCCTGCCGGCGCGGTCAGCGACTGCCGGGCTCGCGCTCGGCGCGCTCACCACTTCGCTCCGGGGTGGGCGCGGTGCAGCACCTGCATCTCGGCGAGCAGGTAGGCCAGGTGCTCGGTGTGCACACCGGCCCGCCCACCGGCCGGGGCCCAGGAACCGCCCGGCTGGGTGAGCGTCGCCTCGGCCAGCACCGGGCCGACGACCTCGTCGAACGAGGACCGCAGGGTGGCCGGATCGACCGGAGCCGCAGGGTCCGCGGCGAACAGCTCATGGGTGTACGGCCACACCTGGTCGACGGCAGCCTGCATCCGACGATGCGACTCCTCGGTGCCGTCACCGAGCCGCTTCACCCACAGCGCGCCGTGGTCCAGGTGGTACGCCGACTCCTTGCGCGCCTTCGCGCCGATCGCGGCCAACCGCTCGTCCGCGCAGCCGGCCAGCGCCGTGTACAACGGCAGTTGGTACGCCGCCAGGAAGAACAGCTTCGCCATCGTCACCGCGAAGTCGTCGTTGGGCAGCTCGACCAGTAGCGCGTTGCGGAACTCGCGGTCGTCGCGCAGGTACGCCAACGCGTCCTCGTCGCGGCCGGCGCCCTCCAGCTCGCCGGCGTACGACAGCAGCAGCCGCGCCGCCCCGAGCTGGTCGAGGGCGATGTTCGCCAGCGCGATGTCCTCTTCCATCTCCGGCGCGCGGGTGGTCCACTCGGCCAACCGCTGGGCCGCGATCAACGCGTCGTCGGCGAGCGAGAGGGTGAAGTCGAAGGGCCCGTTCACGCCGTCACCTCGCTGTGCTGGCTGGTTCGCTCGCTCACAGGTGGGCCACCCCGTCCGGCACCTCGTAGAAGGTGGGATGGCGGTAGACCTTGTCGGCGGCCGGGTCGAAGAAGGCGTCCTTCTCGTCCGGGCTGGAGGCGGTGATCGCACCGGCCGGCACCACCCAGATGGAGACGCCCTCCTGGCGGCGGGTGTAGAGGTCGCGGGCGTTGCGCAGGGCAAGCTCGGCGTCGGGCGCGTGCAGGCTGCCGACGTGCGTGTGCGACAGCCCACGCCGGGCCCGCACGAAGACCTCCCACAGAGGCGAATGACTCGTCATGCCGGGTTGTCCGGCTTGCTCGCTACGCTCGCTCACGCGGCCACCGTCTCCTTCTGTCCCGCCCGCTTCGCGGCGTATGCCGCGGCGGCCTCGCGTACCCAGGCGCCGTCGGCGTGCGCGGCCCGGCGGTGGGCCATCCGCTCCCGGTTGCACGGCCCGTCGCCCGAGATCACCTGCATCAGCTCGTCATAGTCCGGCTGGGTGTAGTCGTACGCCTGCCGCTCGTCGTTCCAGCGCAGGTCCGCATCGGGGATGCGCAGCCCGAGGATCTCGGCCTGCTGGACGCACATGTCGACGAAGCGTTGGCGCAAATCGTCGTTCGAGAAGCGCTTGATCTTCCACGCCATCGACCGGGCGGAGTGCGTGGAGTCGCCGTCCGGCGGGCCGAACATGGCCAGCGACGGGTACCACCAACGGTCCACCGCGTCCTGGGCCATCGCCTGCTGGGCGGGAGTGCCGTGCGCCAGGGTGTGCAGGATCTCGTAGCCCTGCCGCTGGTGGAACGACTCCTCCTTGCAGACCCGGATCATCGCGCGGGCGTACGGGCCGTAGGAGCAGCGGCAGAGCGGGACCTGGTTGACGATCGCCGCGCCGTCCACCAACCACCCGATGGCGCCCACGTCGGCCCAGCTCAGAGTGGGGTAGTTGAAGATCGAGCTGTACTTCTGGCGGCCGTCGAGCAGCAGCTGGACCAGCTCGTCGCGGCTGATGCCGAGGGTCTCGGCGGCGGCGTAGAGGTAGAGGCCGTGACCCGCCTCGTCCTGCAGTGTGTCTCTGCTCTGGGTCGGTTCCACGTCGTTTTGAACAACCGTCCGCGCTCAGGAGGTGTTCCGGTAGCCCTGTCGCTAC